>NZ_JSYF01000050.1:0-19288 GCF_054824225.1 Pontibacter sp. HJ8 | reverse complement strand
CAACTGGTATACCTGAGCAACATACGCCAGGGCAAACATACCATTCTCCGTAACTATCCGCTGGTGGGTTACCTGCGCTATTTCTTTGAAAGCATTCGCCCGGAACTGCGCCAGTATTTTTTCGAATCAGACCTGGATGGCAAGCCTTTCAGCCGTCGCCAGCGCTCTATTGTATACCAGCGGGCCAAAAATGTGCGCCAAACCGTGCCTTTTGGTATGCAGGCCAACAGCCAGGAAGCAGGGTTTGAGTGGATTGCCCATACCATGTTTCCGGCGCATGTGAAGGAAGCGGACCTGCGCGTCACGGTCGGCAGCAGCAGTTGCCGGCAGCCCTACAGCGCCAGCATTTACAACATTTCGGCGATGAGTTATGGCTCTCTCAGCAAAACAGCCGTGACGGCCCTGAGCGCCGGCGCCAAGCTGGGTGGCTTTGCCCATAACACAGGCGAAGGGGGTGTCAGCCCGTTCCATATCGAGGGAGGTGGTGACCTGATCTGGCAGATAGGTACGGGCTACTTTGGTTGCCGCGACAAGAACGGCAACTTCTCTGAGCAACTGTTCCGGGAGCAGGTGGCGCATCCGCAAGTCAAGATGGTGGAGATAAAGCTGTCACAGGGAGCTAAACCGGGTCACGGCGGTATATTGCCGGCAGCCAAAAACACGCCTGAGATTGCTGCCATCCGGAAGGTCGTACCGTATACCACGGTTGCTTCGCCTCCAGCGCACTCGGCTTTCAGCGATCAGTTTACCATGCTGTTGTACATCCAGAAGCTGCGTGTGCTGTCGGAGGGCAAACCGATCGGTATAAAACTTTGTATCGGGAACAAGGAAGAGTTTGAGCGCCTGTGCCAGGAAATGATGCACAACCGCATTTACCCGGATTTCATCACGATCGATGGGGCAGAAGGCGGTACAGGTGCGGCACCGCTGGAGTTCACCGACAGCCTGGGTATGCCGCTCTACGATGCACTGGCATTCGTGCAGAACATGCTGGTGAAGTACGGCCTGCGCCAGGAAATAAAACTGATCGCGGCCGGTAAAATCATCACCGGGGTGGATATCATCAAAGCGATCTCGCTGGGTGCCGACATTTGTTATAGTGCCCGGGGTATGATGTTCGCGCTGGGTTGTATACAGGCGCTGCAGTGCGACTCGGGCCGCTGCCCGGTAGGTATAGCCACGCAGGACCGGAACCTGTACGTAGGACTGGATGTGGCCGACAAACGCGTTCGCGTCGCTAATTTCCATGGCAATACCATCAAATCCACTATTGAAGTGATGGAAGCCTGTGGTTTCGGGTCCCTGGAAGGTATAGCACCGGACAAGGTATTCAGACGCGTGGAGCAGGGCAGGAACATGAGCTTCGAGGAGCTCTACTTCCCGGGTAAAACCGTATCCAGCGAGATCAGCAGAAACTATGCGCTCAACTGATATGACCAACAACATTTATTTGACCGAACAGGATTATAAACGACTGGTAGACCTAATCCAGGTACAGCGGCAGAGTACCGGTTCAACTGCCAGTATAGCCAGGCTGGGAGACGAATTGAAGCGTGCCCAACGCGTTAAAGCACAGGAGATTCCGGCGGATGTCATCACGATGAATTCCCGTGTACTGCTCAAAGACCTGCAGAGCGGTATGGAAATGGAGATCACGCTGGTCTACCCGAAGGATGCGGACTTCAACGCCCTGAAGATCTCTGTTTTTGCGCCGGTCGGGACGGCTATTTTGGGCTGCCGGGAAGGGGACGAAGTGGAATGGCCGGTGCCATCCGGTACCCTGACCTATAAAATTATAAAAGTAACGTATCAGCCCGAAGCGACCGGTGCCTATCATTTGTAGGATACGCAATCATGTATAAAGGAACAGCCCGCTATACCTTCAGGTATAGCGGGCTGTTTTGTTTTCAGGCGTAGTCACTGATCTCTTCTTCCCATAGATCAAAGTCTATGTCTTCTTCTGCCAGGCGGTAGCTGAAGTACACATAGGTGGCTGCTCCCAGCAGCAGCAGGGTAGAACCCAGCAAAATCAGGGGAAAAGCATTCGTTTCTTTCTTTTTCATAGGTATAGGGTTACTGTCAGTAGTTTCTTATACGTCAGGGAATTGGATATGAGTTTTCAATCGCTGCTTGTCGGCGTCCAGAAAACAGAAAAGCCGGACACTTGCCCGGCTTTTCTGTTTTCTGAATGCCTCCTGAAGGCGTATTCGTATACCAACGCTTACATATTCCGGCGGTACTGGCCGCCTACTTCGAACAAGGCATTGGTGATCTGACCCAGCGAGCAGTACTTGACCGTTTCCATCATTTCTTCGAAAATGTTTCCGTTGTTGATGGCCACCTGCTGAATTCGCTTGAGCCTATCAGCGGACTGATCCGTATTGCGCTGGTGCAGCAATTGCAGCATCGCGATCTGGTACTGCTTTTCTTCTTCCGTAGCCCGGATCACTTCAGTTGGCAGCACGGTAGGTGAGCCCGTAGAAGACAGGAAGGTGTTTACCCCAATGATCGGGTATTCGCCCGTATGCTTCAGGGTCTCGTAGTACAAGCTCTCTTCCTGAATCTTGCCGCGCTGGTACATCGTCTCCATCGCACCCAATACGCCACCACGCTCGGTAATGCGATCAAACTCCGTCAGCACTGCTTCCTCGACCAGGTCGGTTAGTTCTTCGATGATGAAGGAGCCCTGTAGCGGGTTCTCATTTTTCGCCAGTCCCAGCTCCCGGTTGATGATCAGCTGGATGGCCATTGCCCGTCGAACAGAAGCTTCAGTTGGAGTTGTGATCGCCTCGTCGTAGGCATTGGTGTGCAGCGAGTTACAGTTGTCGTAGATCGCGTAAAGAGCCTGCAGCGTCGTGCGGATATCATTGAAGTCGATTTCCTGGGCGTGCAGCGAACGGCCGGACGTCTGGATGTGGTACTTGAGCATCTGCGAACGGGCATCGGCGCCATACTTGTGCTTCATGGCTTTTGCCCAGATTCTTCTGGCTACACGACCGATCACCGCATACTCCGGATCAATGCCGTTTGAGAAGAAGAAGCTCAGGTTCGGCGCAAACTTGTTGATGTCCATACCGCGGCTCACGTAGTACTCTACAAAGGTAAAGCCGTTTGCCAGCGTAAAGGCCAGTTGCGAGATCGGGTTGGCCCCGGCTTCCGCAATGTGGTAACCCGAAATGGACACCGAGTAGAAGTTGCGTACGTTCTTGTCGATGAAGTACTGCTGCACGTCACCCATCAAACGTAGCGAGAACTCAGTCGAGAAGATACAGGTGTTCTGTGCCTGATCTTCTTTCAGAATATCGGCCTGTACCGTACCGCGCACGGCCGCCAGGGTACGCGTCTTGATCGGTTCGTATACCTCAGCCGGCAATACCTGGTCGCCGGTAACGCCTAATAGCATCAGACCCAGGCCGTCGTTGCCTTTTGGCAGTTCGCCCTGGTAGCGCGGTCGTTCTGTGCCTTTTTGTTGGTAGATCGTTTCGATCTTCTTTTCTATTTCATTTTCCAGGCCGTTTTCACGGATGTAGAGTTCGCACTGCTGGTCGATGGCCGCGTTCATAAAGAAGCCGGTCAGGATAGCAGCCGGACCATTGATGGTCATCGAAACCGACGTCATCGGGTCAGCCAGGTTGAAGCCAGAATATAGTTTCTTGGCATCATCCAGGCAGCAAATACTTACGCCGGAGTTACCGATTTTACCATAAATGTCGGGTCTGAAATCCGGGTCTTCACCGTAGAGGGTAACCGAGTCGAAGGCCGTAGAAAGACGTTTGGCCGGCATACCCAGACTCACGTAGTGGAAACGGCGATTCGTTCGCTCCGGTCCGCCTTCGCCCGCAAACATACGGGTCGGGTCTTCGCCTTCGCGCTTGAACGGGAATACACCGGCAGTGTAAGGGAATTCGCCCGGCACGTTCTCCTGCAGGTTCCACTTGAGCAGGTCTCCCCAGGCTTCGTAACGGGGCGTAGCCACCTTCGGTATTTGCAAATGCGAAAGCGACTCGGTATGGGTTTTAATCTTCAGCTCCTTGTCGCGTACTTTGAAGATGTAGAACTCATTTTTATAGGCCTGTACTTTGTCTTTCCAGTTCTCAAGTATTTTCTTATTCAACCCGTCCAGGCTCAGCTCTACTTCCGCGTAAGCCTGCTCCAGTTGCCTGATCAAACGGTCTTTGTCTTCTACTTCAATCCCTTGTACCGCTTCGATGGATTTCTTGATGCCGTAGAGTTTCTGCGCAACCTCTGCCTGGTCCTTGCTCCATTTGTCGTAGCCCCGGATGGTCTCGGAGATCTCAGAGAGGTAGCGGGTACGGGCAGGAGGGATGATGAACACCTTCTCCGACATCTCTTTTGAGGTCAGGAGGTTAGAGTCAAACTCGACGCCCGTTTTTTCAGAGATTTTAGCCATGATCGCCCGGTAGAGCTGGTTCATGCCCGGGTCGTTGAACTGTGAGGCGATGGTGCCGAATACCGGTATCTCCTCATCTTTTACATCCCAAAGCTGGTGGTTGCGCTTGTACTGCTTCTTCACGTCACGCAGGGCATCCAGGGCACCGCGCTTGTCGAATTTATTCAGGGCAATTACATCGGCAAAGTCGAGCATATCGATCTTTTCAAGTTGCGTGGCGGCGCCGTACTCCGGGGTCATCACATACAGGCTCATATCCGAGTGCTCGATGATCTCGGTATCGGATTGGCCAATACCGGATGTCTCCAGTATAATTAAATCAAAATCAGCCGCTTTCACGATGTCCACGGCATCCTGCACATATTTGCTCAGGGCCAGGTTGCTCTGGCGGGTAGCCAGCGAGCGCATGTACACCCGCTCGTTCGAGATCGAGTTCATCCGGATCCTGTCACCAAGTAAGGCTCCACCGGTCTTGCGCTTGGAGGGGTCTACCGAAATTATGGCGATGTTCTTGTCCGGGAAATCCAGCAGGAAGCGGCGCACCAGCTCGTCTACCAGGGATGATTTTCCGGCTCCGCCGGTACCGGTTATACCCAGCACAGGCGTTTTAAATTCTTTTGCCTGCTCCTTTACTTCATTGAGTATCCCACGCGCTTCCTCCGGGAAGTTTTCGGCAGCCGAGATCAGGCGGGCGATCGATTTGGCGTCTTTGTCGCGCAGGTACTTTGCTTCGCCGTTCAGGTCTTTACCAGTAGGGAAGTCGCATTGCTGCAGCATGTCGTTGATCATACCCTGCAGGCCCATCGCGCGGCCGTCGTCCGGGGAGTAAATGCGGGCAATCCCATATGCCTGCAGTTCGTCTATCTCAGACGGAAGGATCACACCGCCACCGCCACCGAACAGGCGGATATGGCCACAACCACGCTCGTTGAGCAGGTCGTACATGTATTTGAAGTACTCGATGTGGCCGCCCTGGTAAGAGGTGATGGCAATGGCCTGCGCATCTTCCTGGATCGCACAGTCCACGATCTCCTGCACCGAGCGGTTGTGGCCCAGGTGGATCACCTCTGCTCCCGATGCCTGTATGATACGGCGCATGATGTTGATGGCCGCATCGTGCCCGTCGAACAAAGAGGCTGCTGTCACGATACGGATATGGTTGACAGGCTTATAGGATTCTGTTGTAGTAAGTTGCATAGCTCCTTAACAAAGGTTTTTCAAAATTGATGCGAATATAATCAATTTTGAGCAGGTTTTTAGCCTAATCCGGCTTCTTTAGCCAGCGAGACAAGGTCGGCTACATTGGCGGTACCCAGCTTCTGCTGTATGTTTTTGCGGTGGGTGCTCACGGTGTTTGTACTGATGTAGAGTTTCTCTGCAATGGCTTTGGTGCTCATGCCCTGGCAGATAAGATCGAGTATCTCCAGCTCCCTTTTGCGGAGACTCCTGAGCAGGAGTTTGTTTTTCAGCTTCAGGTTTTCGCGGAGCGCCTGTACTAGTTGGTCCTCCGTGTTCATGCGCGGACTCATGTCCACATCCACACACAGCAGCTCCTGTACTTTTCCTTCCGGGCTTTTGCCAAAAGCTTTGGCCCAGCCGATAAACCATTTATACGCCTGCTGCTCCTTGTGTTTTGCCCTGAAAATGCCGCCATACTCAGCGCCATCGAAATGCTGGTAATGGTCAATGCTGCTGTCGGGTACCGCGTGGTCGTCCGGATGCACGATCTGATACATATACTCCATTCCCCCCATTTCCAGTATTTCATCCAGGGTATAGCCCAGGGTTTCTTCGTTGGTCCGGTTGCACCAGATCACGCCTTTCTTCAGGTCTGAGATGTAAATATTGGCGGGCACTTCGTGCACTACTTTTTCCAGGAAGGTGCATTTTTCCTGCAGTTGTGCCAGTTTTTTTTCAAGCAGCTGCACTTTCTCTTCCGTAGGGGTAGGGGACTTCTCTGGCGACATAGCGTAAGGATGTTGGAAACGGGTTTGTAAGCAGGAATCAGAAGGGGGATAACCATTACAATATAAAAAATCATTTTTAAAATAACACATCCGCCTGCTCCTCATTTTATCCTGATGCTCCAAGTCAAAATGATTTTATACCTGAAAGCAGCAACAAAGCCACTTTCTTCTTAACTTTGTTCTTCGTATACATATTTATGAAGAACATTCGCAATTTCTGCATCATTGCCCACATCGACCATGGGAAGAGTACCCTGGCCGACCGTCTGCTGGAGTTTACCTCAACGGTAGCGGAGCGGGAGATGCAAAACCAGCTGCTCGACAACATGGACCTGGAGCGTGAGCGCGGCATCACTATTAAGAGCCACGCCATCCAGATGAACTACCGCTACAAGGGCGAGGATTACGTCCTGAACCTGATCGACACACCCGGCCACGTGGACTTTTCCTATGAAGTTTCCCGCTCCATTGCTGCCTGCGAAGGCGCGCTGCTGATCGTGGACTCCTCACAAGGTATAGAAGCGCAGACGATCTCCAACCTATACCTGGCCATAGGCTCTGACCTGGAAATCATCCCGGTACTGAACAAAATTGACCTGCCGCATGCCATGCCCGAGGAGGTGTCGGATCAGATCATCGACCTGATCGGCTGTGATAGAGAAGACATCATCCATGCTTCCGGAAAAGCAGGTATAGGGATAGAGGATATTCTGAATGCCATCTGCGATCGTATTCCGGCACCGAAAGGCGATCCTGCTGCGCCACTGCAGGCCCTGATCTTCGACTCTGTCTTCAATTCCTACAGAGGCATCGAAGTATACTTCCGGATCTACAACGGTACATTGCGCAAAGGCGACAAGGTGAAGTTCATCAACACCGGCAAAACCTATGAGGCCGACGAGATCGGCGTGCTGAAACTGAACCAGGAAGCACGCAAGGAAATGGGCGCTGGTAATGTGGGGTACCTTATATCGGGTATTAAAAATGCCAAAGAAGTAAAAGTTGGGGATACCATTACGCACATCGACCGTCCGGGCGAAAGCATCCAGGGATTTGAGGATGTGAAGCCGATGGTATTTGCGGGTATCTATCCGGTAGAAACAAGCGAGTACGAAGAGCTGCGCGCCTCTATGGAGAAGCTGCAACTCAACGACGCTTCGCTGGTATGGGAGCCGGAGACATCGGCAGCCCTTGGCTTCGGTTTCCGTTGCGGGTTCCTGGGAATGCTGCACATGGAGATCGTGCAGGAGCGACTGGAGCGTGAGTTCGACATGACGGTTATCACCACGGTGCCGTCGGTGCAGTTCCACGCTTATTCTACCAAAGGAGAATTATTGAAAGTGAATGCGCCTTCGGAAATGCCGGAGCCGAATTATATTGATCGCATCGAGGAGCCGTTCATCAAAGCCCAGATCATTTCGAAATCGGAGTATGTAGGGCCGATCATTACGCTCTGTATGGAGAAGCGCGGTATCCTCAAGAACCAGACGTACCTGACCAGCGATCGGGTAGAGCTATCCTTTGAGATGCCGTTGGCTGAGATTGTATTTGACTTCTTCGATAAACTGAAAACCATTTCCAGAGGGTATGCCTCGCTTGACTATGAGCTGATCGGTTTCCGGCAGTCCAACATGGTGAAGCTGGATGTGATGCTGAACGGCGAGAAGGTGGATGCGCTGAGCGCCATCGTGCACCGCGACAAGGCTTACGAGTGGGGCAAGCGCCTGTGCGAAAAGCTCCGTGAGCTGCTGCCGCGCCAGATGTTTGAGATCGCGATACAGGCAGCCATCGGCCAGAAGATCATCGCCCGTGAAACAGTAAAGGCCCTGCGCAAGAACGTACTGGCCAAATGCTACGGCGGTGACATCTCCCGTAAGCGTAAACTCCTCGAAAAACAGAAAAAAGGTAAAAAGCGCATGCGCCAGGTAGGTAACGTGGAAATTCCACAAGAAGCCTTCTTAGCCGTGCTTAAACTCGACTAAACCTTCACAAGCCCCGGCGTGCCCCTGCACGGCGGGGCTTGTGGCTTTTAATCATACCATCCGATACTGTATTTTGTACGCTGATATTACCATAAAAGCCCGGTGTTACGATCCTGCCAAAGTTGAAACGATGCTGCTGGAACAAGGGGCAGCCTATGTAGGGTTGGATGTGCAGACAGATACCTACTATGAAACAGCGTATGGTAAACTCAAGCACAGGCAGGGAACTATCGAGAACGTACTTATTCATTACAACAGGACAATCAGTGGAGAAGCGAAGCAGACCGAAGTGCTGCTTTATATCCAGAATCCGGGAGAGGCAACCCTGGATCAGGTATGCGGGAATCAGAAAGTGCTGGCACAGGTAAAGAAACTACGGAAGATATTCTTCCTGGACAACGTAAAGTTTCATATCGATCACCTGGAAAAAGAGGGCCATTTTATTGAAATCGAAGCGATTGATTTAGACGGCTCCATCGGTCTGGACACCCTGAACCAGCAATGCCGCTATTATAAAGAGTTGTTGCAGATCGACGAAGAAGATCTGGTGCATCACGCTTACGTTGACTTTTAACTTATCACCCATTATTAGAATATTAACTATGACCCTGCTCGACGGTAAAAAAACATCCGAAGCCATTCAACAAGAGATAGCTGCTGAAGTAGCTGATATTAAAGCCCAAGGAGGGAAAGTACCGCACCTGGCGGCTATACTGGTAGGAAACGATGGCGGTTCGGTTACCTATGTTACCAACAAAGTACTGGCCTGCGAACGGGTAGGCTTTGGCTCCACGCTTGTTCGCTACGAAGACGATGTGACCGAAGAGGAACTGCTCAGCAAGATACAGGAACTGAATGAGGATGATGAAATCGATGGGTTTATCGTGCAGCTGCCTTTGCCCGGGCACGTCAACACGCAGAAAGTCTTGGAGGCCGTCAATCCCAAAAAAGACGTGGATGGTTTTCATCCGGCAAATGTAGGCCGCATGGTCGCCGGCTTATCTTCGTTTCTGCCTGCTACGCCCTACGGCATTTTGCAGCTGATCGAGCGCTACCAGATCGAAACCAAAGGAAAGCACTGTGTCGTGATTGGTCGCAGCAACATCGTCGGCTCCCCGATGAGCATACTGATGGCCAAAGCGGCTTATCCGGGCAATGCCACCGTGACGCTCTGCCACCGCAATACGGTGGACCTGGCCTACCATACCCGCCAGGCCGATATCATTATCGCAGCCGTAGGTATACCCGGATTGATAACAGCGGATATGGTGAAGGAAGGTGCCGTAGTCATTGACGTAGGTACCACGCGCGTTCCGGATGCTACCCGCAAATCCGGGTTCAGGCTACGGGGTGACGTGGACTTCGATAACGTGGCCCCCAAGTGCAGCTACATCACACCCGTGCCGGGCGGCGTAGGACCGCTCACCATCGCCATGCTGCTCAAGAATACCTTGCGTGCTTCACGAAAGGAAGTGTACGCATAATTATCCTCATAGCTCATAATGACTTCCTTGCCCTCCTCTGAAAACAGAGGAGGGCATTTTTTGATCCGTATTTTTTGTAGGGACAGGTCGCGACCTGTCCGCGCGATAGGATGAACGATGAGACAGGAATGGTTGGTAGGATTTTACCAGATACTAAATAATTTGTGAATCCTGATCCAGACAAATTTCTCGCGGAACGATTGCCAATGCACGACTCGGACAGGTACCTGCAATTTCCAGATCGGAAGAATTTAATTTCTGCTCAGGTATAACGGAACATAAGTAGATCGATGCCTTGTTGCTTTTTTAGCTAACTTTGCAAGTTGGCCACCGGCTTATACCTGATATAAGCTGCGTGTAGTTTAATTTATAAGAAGGGCTCATGCTTGAAAACAGGTATGGCCGAAGGAATACAGATTTGGAAGCAGCAAAAGCATACAAGACCGCCTCTATCCATACGGTGCCAAAAGACGGCAGCGAATTACCCCTGATGGAGGCTTTTTATACCATTCAAGGCGAAGGAGCCAATACCGGCACTGCCGCATACTTTATCCGTTTGGGCGGCTGCGATGTGGGTTGCCACTGGTGCGACGTAAAAGAATCCTGGGATGCCGAACAGCACCCGCTCACGCCCGTTGCAGACATTGTACAGACCTCGGCAGCATTTCCGGGCAAGGCTGTGGTGATAACGGGGGGCGAGCCGTTGCTCTATAACCTCCACCCGCTTACGGCGCAGCTGCAGGAGCGGGGCATCAAGACTTTCATCGAAACGTCGGGTGCTTACCCGATAAGCGGACACTGGGATTGGGTATGCCTTTCTCCCAAAAAGTTTAAAGCCCCTGATGCTTCCGTGTATCCTTTTGCAGATGAGCTAAAAGTGATTATATTTAACAAATCGGATTTTGCGTGGGCGGAAGAACATGCTGCCAGGGTAGGAGCCAGGACAAAGCTATACCTGCAGCCGGAGTGGAGCAAAGCCGGGCAGTTAATGCCCCTGATCGTTGAGTATGTAAAAAATAACCCCCAATGGCGTGTGTCACTACAGACACATAAGTACATGGATATTCCGTAACATTTTATGTTCAAGCAGCTGCTTTTATTGCTTCTCCTGGTTTTGAGTACAGCCCATGTCTGTCATGCTCAGGCAGGGAGATCAGGTACAACCTCCAAGAAAGCAGAAACCCTCTACTACAAAGCAGACGAAGCAGCGAGAGCCCGCGATTTCAACAAAGCACTCAATCTGCTGGCAGAGGCTGTGCAGCGCGACCCCAGGTATGGCGATGCCTACATCAAAGCCGCGCACCTGCACAAACTGATGGGCAATAAACCGGCCGTTTTTGAGAACCTGCAGAAGGGGCTGGCTCTCTTGCCTTTTAGCCCCGCGCAGGTCAACAATTACTTTGACCTGGCCGAGCTATACTTTGACAAAGGCGACTATACCCAGTCCCGTGCCTACTACGAAACTTTCCTGAAAGCGAAACCCCGCAATGCCCGAATGGTGGACTATGCCCGCCAGCAGATCCGCACGGCTGACTTTGCTGCTGAAGCCATGCAGAAACCGGTAGACTTCAACCCGGTGCGACTGCCCGATGATGTCAATAACTTCCAGCTGCAGTATTTTCCGTCCACCACAGCCGATCAGCGTAACCTGATCTTCACGGCACGGGCCGGCAGCAGACCCGATCAGGACGAAAATATCTATGTCAGTACGCAGCAAAACGGGGTATGGAGTGCGCCTGCTTCCATTTCCGAAGCGATCAACTCTGCGGCAAACGAGGGAGCAGCCACTATTTCCGGCGATGGAAAATCCCTGGTTTTCACTTCCTGCAACCGACCTGACAGCCAGGGCGACTGCGACCTCTATATCTCTTTCCGGACAGGCACTGAGTGGAGTAAACCCAAAAACATGGGTAATGTAGTGAATTCCAAAGCCTGGGATTCGCAGCCCAGCCTGTCTGCAGACGGACGTACGCTTTATTTTACCTCTACACGTGGCGGTGGCATTGGCAAGGAGGATATCTGGATGACAAACCTCAACGAAGATGGCTCCTGGCAGAAACCGGTGAATATGGGCGAGCCGGTCAATTCGAAAGGCCGGGATATGGCCCCTTTCATCCACGTAAGCGGCGCTACCTTATACTTAGTCAGCGACGGTCACCTGGGGATGGGTGGCCTGGATATTTTCATGACCTCGCAGGGAAAAGGAAAAAACTGGACACAGCCGGAGAACATGGGCTATCCGCTGAACACCTATGCCGACGAGGGATCCATGTTCATCTCAGCCAACAACCAGAAAGGCTACTACTCGCGGCAGGAGATGACGGAGGCCGGTGCGTTGACCATACAACTGTATGAGCTGGATGTGCCGGAAAACTGGCGCAGCAAAGTGAGCAGTACTTACGCGCAGGGCCGTGTGTTTCATGCGGATACCAAAAAGCCGCTGGGAGCCGTCGTGCAGCTTTATGACGTGTCTACCGACTCACTGATGCAGCAGGTGAATTCCGACAAGATTTCCGGTGAGTATACCGTCGTGCTTTCCGAAGGCAGGCAGTATGCCCTGTATGTATCCGCCACGGATTTCCTGATGAACAGCCTCAGCTTTGACTATACCTCTCCAAAGTCGTTGAGCCCGGTCGCCCTCGATGTATACCTCAAACCTGTGAAGTCGGGTGCCGCCATCGTGCTCAACAACCTGTTCTTCGACACGGGCAAATATGAACTGGAGCGAAAATCCAAGACTGAACTCGACAAGCTCATCACCTTCATGCGACAGAATCCTACGGTGAGAATTGAAATTTCAGGCCATACGGATAATGTAGGTTCTGACCAAGCTAATAAACTCTTATCGCAGCGACGTGCCAAATCCGTAGCGGATTACCTGAGCAGCCACAGCGTACGCAAAGAACGCATCACCTACATCGGGCACGGCGAGAACAAACCTGTAAAACCCAACACCACGGAAGAGAACCGCAGCCTGAACCGCCGCATTGAAATGCGCGTGCTGTAGCTGCTTGCTATACCTGCCACCAACCAGACCACAAACAAAACGGCCAGCTACTGTTGCAGTAGCTGGCCGTTTTTATAGGTATAGCGTTGTAATTAGCGCTGATCCATCGGTACGTAATTGCGTTCGGTTTCGCCGGTATAAATCTGGCGCGGACGGCCGATCGGCTCTTTCTGCTCCCGCATTTCTTTCCACTGGGCGATCCAGCCTGGCAGACGGCCAAGAGCAAACATCACCGTGAACATGTCGGTAGGTATACCCAAGGCACGGTAGATGATACCGGAATAGAAGTCCACGTTCGGGTATAGCTTACGCTCTACAAAGTACTGATCGTTCAGGGCTGCTTCTTCCAGCTCCTTAGCGATCGTCAGGATCGGATCGTTGATGCCGAGGGCTGTCATTACTTCATCCGCCGCTTTTTTGATGATCTTGGCACGCGGGTCAAAGTTCTTGTACACCCGGTGACCGAAGCCCATCAGGCGGAACGGATCGTTTTTGTCCTTGGCTTTCTCTATGAACTTCTTGGAGTCGCCGCCATCTGCTTTGATCTGCTCCAGCATCTCGATAACAGCCTGGTTTGCACCCCCGTGCAACGGTCCCCACAGGGCACTGATACCGGCAGATACGGAGGAGTACAGGCTGGCATTGGCAGAGCCTACCAGGCGCACAGTGGACGTAGAGCAGTTCTGCTCGTGGTCAGCATGTAGGATGAGGAGCTTGTTGAGCGCATCCACTACCACCGGATTGATCTCGTAATCTTCGGTAGGGTAGGCGAACATCATGTGCAGGAAGTTGGAGCAATAGTCCAGCTTGTTTTTCGGGTAGTTTACCGGATGGCCGACAGAGTTCTTATAAGACCAGGCAGCAATCGTAGGCAGTTTGGCCATCAATCGGATGATGGACAGGTCGACTTCTTCTTTTGTCTGGTTGGGGTTAAGCGACTCCGGGTAAAAGGCGGTAAGTGAGCTGATCAGGGCCGATAGAATACCCATCGGGTGGGCAGCAGACGGGAAGCCATCCAGTATTTTACGCATGTCTTCGTTTACAAGCGTATGTATTTTGAGTTTGTTGCTGAAGTCTTCCAACTCCTGAGCCGTAGGAAGGGCACCATAAATGAGCAGGTAAGCGACTTCAACGAAGTTTGATTTCTCGGCTAGCTGATCAATCGGGTAACCTCTGTAGCTCAGAATCCCTTTTTCGCCATCCAGAAACGTGATAGCACTAGTCGTAGCACCCGTATTCTTATAACCTGAGTCCAGGGTAACGTAACCTGATTCTGAGCGCAAAGAAGAAATATCAATTGCTTTTTCATCCTCGGTACCTACAACAATCGGGAGCTTGTAGGATTTGCCCTCTAAAATTATTTCAGCGTGATCTGACATGCTTATATGAGTTAATGTCCGTGATAGTGTCTCTTATTGAAGCGAAATTACTGCAAAATGTAATAAAAATGAAACCTGAAGGCGCTTATATATGGTAAATTAACAATGTTTTACTCATTCGCGCGGTCAGACTAGTGTATAAACGTTGATGCACGAAAAAGTTTTGGACTCAAGTCGTTGCATCTGCATCCTATACGTAAAAAATCCTATCGCAGACGGTCCCAGAGCCAGTACCTTGCCGGTCGCCGTAAATTGTGCTGGCAGGTATAGCTACCAGGGAGTACTATCGGGCTCAGCGTCCGAAAGGTTGTTGCCAAAGCCTTTTTGCGGGCTGTAGGGAGTGCCTTTCCCTTCGAGGTGGTTTTGTATGTCGATGTGCAGTTTGATGCGGTCGAGGGCAATGAACTCCCCCCAAAGCGCCTGGTCCTTTTCCGACATCCTGTCGATCAGGTCCTGCAGTTGCAAGCCGGTATCCTGCCTGATCAGTTCTTTGATATACGGGTCAGAGTCCACCATACCTTGTATCTTCACCCGAAAGTAAGAATTGAGCTCTACATACCGCTTATCGTCCCAATCCGAAAGATCAATCTGCCTCATAAATTCCTTTTACGGCCACATGCCTTATCAGTAAACAGAATGGAGCGAAAGAATGCCTGCACCCGCAGGCTGCCCTTCCTATACCTGCTGATGTGGGTTGGCTGCCTCACCAAAAAACAAAAGCAGCAAACGGTCAGGTTTACTGCTTTTATGAGAAGGCAACTAACTGCCTGCAATTGCCCTGCTAAAGGGCAATTGCAGGCCGGTTGCTTCTTAGTCGTAGCTATTCTTTTTCTTGTCCTGCTTGGCCGCCTGCTTTTCCTTCGGAGTTTTGGCCGGCTTTTTCTTTACATCCTTTTTTGCGTCTTGAGACTTTGCCATGGGAGTAGGGTTTAAGTTTAAATAAAGGTAATGGATTTTTGGTTAATACCAGCATTTCAGGGGCCAGGTTACCTCTCCGGTGCATCGCAGGATAACATAACCGAATTATTTTGCCTGATATGCTGTTGTCAGGTATAGCATAAAACTAGGGAAATGCTGGATGTTTTATACCTGTTGCATAAGCTACCGGCATAGCACGGGATAACTTTTAGAATGCGATGGTATAAAAATTGCATTATAAAATATAACCGATTTTGAATTTTAAAGATGATTATGCTGTTTCAGTTATAGTTCTTATCCCATACAAACTTTAAACATTATCCAGCTTTTTGTCGGGTTGCATTGGCAAAATTTTATAAAGAACGTATGAATAACATAAGCTACATAGGGCTGCAGCATTTAGAGTAGCTGCCTGTAACACCCAGACCCTCTGCTAGTCTGTAAGAACGGCACATTCCTGTAAAGTCATTATTCGCAACTACTAAGCACACGCCACCCTGGCTCTACAGAAACTGCGTCAGGTATAGATTTGAAAAGGAGTTTAACATAAGAAACACAGGAAGATTTATTGATGAAGAAAAATTATACGACACAAAACACTTTCCCTATGACCAGATTAGTTGCTTAGCAGTAACTCACTCCAGTTCATTAAGTTGAGATACTGCTTATTGCTCTATGGTATAAAATGATTCTGACTTTTTCATAAAGACAAAACACACATGAACATTTTAGAAAAGATCAAGACCAATTACAGTGCCTCGCTAAATGAGATGACAGTAGCTGCCTATCTCGAGGAGTGTAAGAAAGACCCGAACGCGTTTGCCAAGCCAGCCGAAAGAATACTGGATGCGATCGGGGAGCCGGAAATCCTGGACACCCGACAGGATCCCGTGCTAAGCCGTATCTTCTCCAACAAGAAGATCAAAATATACCCTGCCTTCCGCGACTTTTATGGTATGGAAAGCACCATCGAGCAGATCGTGTCCTACTTCAGGCACTCGGCTCAGGGGCTGGAAGAAAAGAAGCAGATCCTATACCTGATGGGGCCGGTGGGCGGAGGCAAAAGTTCGTTAGCCGAAAAGCTCAAACACCTGATGCAGCAGAACCCGATCTATGTGCTCAAGGCGGGCGACCAGGTGAGCCCCGTATTCGAAAGCCCGCTGGGTTTGTTTGCCGACTACACCGACGAACTGGAAGAGGAGTACAACATTCCGTCCCGTTACGTGCCGAGCTGCATGAGCCCCTGGGCTTCCAAACGGCTCCGCGAGTTCGACGGCGACATCAACCGCTTCAAAGTCATTCGTTTGTTCCCTTCCATCCAGGAGCAGATCGCTATTTCCAAGACGGAGCCGGGCGATGAGAACAACCAGGATATTTCCACGCTGGTGGGCAAGGTCGATATCCGCAAACTGGCCGAATACCAGCAGAGCGACCCAGACGCCTACTCCTATACCGGTGGCCTCTGCCTGGCCAACCAGGGATTGCTGGAGTTCGTGGAGATGTTCAAGGCACCTATCAAGGTCCTCAACCCGCTGCTGACCGCGACGCAGGAGAAGAACTACAAAGGTACCGAACCGATCGGGGCAATCCCTTTTGACGGGATTATCTTGGCGCACTCCAACGAGTCGGAGTGGGCCAAATTCCTCAACGACAAAAAGAACGAAGCTTTCCTGGACCGTATCTACAAGGTGCAGGTGCCCTACTGCCTGCGCGTGAGCGAAGAGATCAAGATCTATGAAAAGCTAATCCGGGAAAGCTCCCTCAAAGAAGCCCCCTGCGCTCCCAAAACTATTGAGCTGCTGGCCGAGTTTTCGGTTATGTCGCGGCTCAAGGAACCGGAGAACTCTTCGATCTACTCTAAGATGCGGGTATACAACGGCGAGACGCTCCGGGAGACCGATCCGAATGCCAAATCTATACAGGAGTACCGCGACGATGCCGGCATCAATGAAGGGATGCAGGGTATATCCACGCGCTTTGCCTTCAAGATTCTTTCCAAAGTCTTCAACTTCGACAGCGAGGAAATTGCCGCCAACCCGGTACACTTGCTCTATGTGTTGGAGCAGGAAGTGATCAAAATGATGCTGCCTCCCGAAGCCGAATCCAAGTACCTGCACCTGATCAAATCGGTGCTGGCCAGCAAGTATGCCGAGTTCATTTCCGATGAGATACAGAAAGCGTACATCGAGTCCTATAGCTCGTACGGCCAGAACATTTTTGAGAAGTACGTGATCTACGCCGACCACTGGATGCAGAACAACGACTACCGCGATCCGGACTCCGGCGAGATCTTCGACCGCAGTATTCTGAACGAGGAGTTGGAGAAAATCGAGAAACCGGCAGGTATAGCCAATCCAAAAGATTTCCGTTCCGAGGTCACCAACTTCTTTCTGCGCTACAAGGCCAACCATGGGGGTAAGAGCCCGCGGTGGGATTCGTATGAAAAGATCAAGAATGTGATCGAGAAGAAGATCTTCACCAATACCGAAGACCTCCTGCCGGTAGTTTCCTTCAATGTAAAGTCCAACGAAGAGGATGAGAAGAAGCATCGGGACTTCACCCGAAGAATGCGCGACAGAGGCTATACCGACAAGCAGATCCGGATCCTGGTAGATTGGTTTATGCGGGTAAGAAAGACAATGGCGTAAGATTTAATGAGTGAATTTTGAATGAGTGATTGAGTGAGTATTTTTCTCTAGTAGGATTTCACTCTCCCACTCATTCAAAACTGAAAATTCACTCACTCACTCAATCTCTCATTCAAAATTAGCCATGAGCCACATCGTTGATAGAAGAAAGAATGATAAAGGGAAGTCGACGGGTAACCGGCAGAAATTCCTCAAGCGGGTGGAGAGCCAGATACGGAAGGCTATACCTGATATCATCAGCCAGGAAAGCATAAAGGACAGCCAGACAGGTGGCAGCGTGAAAGTGCCTGTGCGCGGATTGGATGAGCCCAGCTTCCGGCATGATCCCAAGACCGGGAAAAAGCAGATCGTGAAGCCGGGCAATGACAAGTACAACGAAGGCGACCGCATTCCAAAACCCAAAGGCGGAGGAGGAAGCGGCAGCGGAAAAGGCTCCAACAGCCCGGAAGTAACAGAAGATGAGTTTACGGTAGTTCTCTCACGCGAGGAGTTTCTGAAGTACTTTTTTGAAGACCTGGCGCTCCCCAACATGGTCAAGAAGCTCATGGACAGCACCGAAAGCTTCGAACTCAGACGGGCCGGCTATACCCGGGACAGTGTCCCTTCCAGGTTAAATATCAAGACCAGTTACCAGCAGTCGCTGGGCCGGCAGCTCGCCTTGAAAGGGGCTTTCGAAAAGAAGCTGATGAACCTCCAGGACCAGTTGATCAGCCTCACCGATCCGGATGCGATCGCGGCGCTGCTGCAGGAGATAGAGAAAGTAAGAAAGCAGGCCAACACGGTTCCTTTTTTTGAGGATATCGATCTGCGGTATAACAACTTTCAGCAGGTGCCGATCCCGGTCACATCGGCCGTCATGTTCTGCATCATGGATGTGTCGGCCTCAATGGGCTACCATGAAAAAGACATTGCCAAACGCTTCTTCACACTCCTCTACATTTTCCTGACCAGGCAGTACAAGCAGGTGGAGCTCGTTTTTATACGGCATCACACCGAGGCAAAGGAGGTAAGCGAAGAAGAGTTTTTCAACTCCAAGGAAAGCGGCGGTACGGTTGTAGCGCCTTCCCTGAAGCTGATGGACAAGATCATGCGGGAGCGGTATGACGAGAGCTGGAATGTGTACGCCTGTCAGGCCTCGGATGGAGATGTGTGGTCGAAGCATGATGCATTTGAGTGCAAGAACCTGCTGCTGGAAACGATCCTTCCGAACATTCAATACATGGCCTATATCGAGATCAATAGCAAGGACCGTGAGAGTGATCTCTGGCAGGCCTATAACCGGATCAGCAATGATGAGGAGTTCTCGATCCGGCATATTTATGAAGTGTATGAGATATGGCCGGTTTTTCAGGGGCTTTTCAGGAAGCGGAGCCAGGTAGTTGCTTCGTAGTTGGAGCTGTGAACCTGTAGGGACAGGTCGCGACCTGTCCGCATCGTGCACCAGGTATAGGTATAGCCGGTTAGGACCTCGCAGTGTGCGCAGCTCCTGCGA
>NZ_JSYF01000049.1:0-5945 GCF_054824225.1 Pontibacter sp. HJ8 | reverse complement strand
AAAAATTATGACCAGTCTGATTGCTTCGGTCCAGCACCTTCTACGTGCTACAACAGAAAGAGCCGGCTATTGCCGGCTCTTCTCACTTTAAACAAACACAAGTATAACAAGCAATGATTTTCTAGGTATAGCAGGGGCTATCTCGTGAACCTTACGTCACCGTACTTGGAGATGATGTTAACGGAGCCTTTGGAAGAGGAGCTTCCGAATTTTCCTTTATACTCTGCTGAGGTATGGCCTTTTTCCAGGCTTGTGTAGTTCACAAGCGTCTTGTCCACATTGAAATTTCCAAACTGTACATTCACATCGAAGTTAAAAGTAGAGTTGTTATCAAAGTGCAGCGAGATGGGGCTGAAGCCACTGGCCAGGTTGATACTGCTGATGTTCTTGCTGATATTATCAACCCGGAGCGATCCGTACTTCAAGTCAAGATCGAGCGATTCTGACAGGCTACCTATCTTAAAGTCACTGAACCTGGAAGAACCTTGCAGAGAGCTCGTACCTTCCAGACTTAGATCCGAATAGGCGACATCCACATTGCCTCCATTTATGTAGCCGCAGTTGCCGGAGCCATAAGCTATTTTTACTGAATTGGAAGTGTTGCTCAATCTGTCCGACTTGAGAGAGCCGTATTTTACACTAACATCCACTTTTCCTTTCAGGGCAGCTAAGTATACATCCCCGAAGCTATTCTTTACTGTCAGGGCATTTACATCGGGCATGTATACCGTATAGTTGATTTCGAAGCTCCTGTTGCCGCCATGGTTCCTCATCGAGGCCATTTCTGTTTTCACCACAATGGTGTTGCCGCTGCGGCTTTCCGCGATGTTTATCTTATTGAGGAGATCCTGCGCAGCCTTGTCAGAGCCGGCACGGGTGATAATATCTACCTTCACCTGTATTTCGTTGCGATCCCAGGTATTCACATGTACTCTGCCAAACTTGTTCTCGATATTCAGTACATCGGACTTGTTCACCTTATAGGTCTTCTCAAAGGTCTTGCGTTTTTCCGTGTCGTATGCTGCTGCTTCTTCTGCAGCCTGCTCAGCTGTCTGCTGGCAGTTAGCACCTGTTGTCTGTATTGCCAGGGCGATCACAGGGGCTGTCTCAAGCGAAAGAACAGGTACTGCCACAACAACAGGGGCAGGGTCCGGTTCATGAATTGATGCACTCGACGGGCAGGGAGCCGTCGGTACTTCCGGCTGAGCTGCAGCCAGGGCAGGCAGCATTACCAGAAGGCAGGTTAGGTGGCGTAAGGACTTAAATAGTAGTGGTTTCATCGCTATCGGGTTCAGTAATGTTTTGTTTCTGTATTTCTTCTATTCTCTTGAGTACTTCCAGTTGCCGGTTCAGGACTCTGATCCGTATCTGCAGATTCTGGATCATGGCTCCCATCACCTGATCCGTGTTCGGAGTGGTGTAAAGTTGTGTCTTCAGTTGGGTATAGCTGCTGTCGAGGCGGGCCAGCTCCCGGTCAATTCCTGCGGCCTCGTCCAGGCCCAACACTTTCATGTCGTATTCGCTGAGCTGGTCCCGCTTGGCATTGATCTGGCTGGTATAGTAAGCTTCCACCTCCACCAGTTCAGGAGCAATCTGGTTAAGCGTTGGCTGCCCGGTAACAGCTGCCAGAGTATTGTCTGTCGTCGGGGTGTTCTGCTTCATGAGCAGCAGGGTCAGGCCACAACCTACCAGCAGGATGATCGCAGCGGCTACGCGCATGAACATGAAGTCGGCGCTGATGCTGGCCCACTCACCAAAGTTGATGCTGATCAGTTTGGCTTCTTTGCGTGGCGCTGTTTTGGGCGTGGCCGGCATCTCCCGGCAGATCTCCTGCCACAGCTCCGGGCGGGGCTCGAACACATCGAATTCCTCCCGGTTTTCGTTCACAAATTCTTTTAACCTATCTTTCATCTTTTGCTCCTCTTTATATGCTCCCTGTGGCTACGCCACATGAATTGAATCGTGCATTAAATCCAGTAACTTCTTCCTGGCCCGGCTATACTGCGATTTTGAAGTAGACTCGCTTATACCTAGTATCTCCCCAATTTCGGCATGGTCATAGCCTTCGAGCAGGTATAGGCTCAGCACCACCCGGTAACCGTCCGGCAGGCGCTGGATCGCTTTCCGCACCTTCTCGACCTGCCATTCGGTGTTGTCGTCATATTCCTCATCAGCTATGCCTTCTGTAATCCGGTCCTCCAGCGGCACGAGTTCTGACCGGCGCTTCCGGATCGCATTGACTGCCGCATTGACAACGATCTTTTTGAGCCAACTCCCGAAGGATGCCTCTCCTTTATAAGAATGAAGGTTTTTGAAAGCACTGATGAAAGCCTCCTGCAATACATCTTCGGCCTCTGCATAGTCGTTGGTGATGCGCATGCTCACGTTAAACATAGCCTTCGAGTAAAGCTTGTACAGCTCATACTGGGCACGGTTATCCCCTTCCCTGCAGCGCTTCACAACCTGGGCGTTCACATCCTGGTAGCTGCTTTTTTCCAACGTGGCTTGATTTAACGTTTTCACCTGCCGGCCTTCGCCTTGTTACATTAGTTCATCAGTTTTATTTCCTTTGCTTCCCTTCAGCCTATTCACACTAAAGACAAAAGCAAATACACGAGGTTGCATGAAGTTGCAAAATAATTTTTAAAACTTTTCGTTACTGCCTTCCGCATCCTTTCAGCTTACCCAGCTATAAGGTATATCTACAAAAAAGCCAGCCCTGATCAGAGCTGGCTTTGAATATTTAATAGCAATACCTGCATATAGGACAGGTGCAATAGCCAATGTTTAGTCCATTATATCAAACCTGATACCTTGCGCCAGCGGCATTTCGCGGCTGTAGTTGATGGTATTGGTCTGGCGGCGCATGTAGATCCGCCAGGCATCGGATCCCGACTCGCGTCCACCGCCCGTGTCTTTCTCCCCACCGAAGGCACCACCGATCTCAGCACCGGATGTACCGATGTTCACATTGGCAATGCCGCAGTCAGAGCCCAGCTGGCTCAGGAAAGCTTCTGTCTCGAGCAGGTTGGTAGAGAAGATCGCCGATGAAAGCCCCTGCTTCACGCCATTTTGCAGTTCTATCGCATTTTCAACATCACCGCTATACCTGATCAGGTATAGGATAGGCGCAAATGTTTCTTCCTGCACCATGTGGTAGTGGTTTTCGGCCTCCACGATGGCAGGCGTCACGTACGTACCGGTCGCATACTGCTCTCCTTCCAGCACATCACCGCCTATCAGCAGGTTGCCTCCCTCCTGCTGCACAGCTTCCAGGGCTTTGCGGAAAGCGTTCACGGCATCTTTATCGATCAGTGGTCCCACCAGTGTGGTATCGTTCAACGGGTGCCCGATCGGCAGGGCCGGATAGATCTTCAGCAGGCGCTCCTTTACCTGTTCGTATACATTCTCGTGGATGATCAGGCGGCGGGTAGAGGTGCAGCGCTGGCCACAGGTACCAACAGCTCCAAACACCGCCGCACGCAGGGCCATTTCGATGTCGGCGTGCTCTGTCAGGATGATGGCATTGTTACCACCCAGCTCCAGCAGCGATTTCCCTAAGCGTGCCCCGACAGCCTCGCCCACTTTCTTGCCCATACGCGTAGAACCCGTTGCAGATACCAATGGGATACGGGTATCGTTTGCCATTAGGCTGCCAATCTCGGCATCCCCGATGATGAGGTTGAATATACCTTCCGGCAGTTCGTTCTCAACCAGTACTTCCCGGATGATGTGCTGGCAAGCTATACCTGTGAGCGGTGTTTTTTCAGATGGTTTCCAGATGGTCACGTCGCCACACACGGCTGCCAGCATCGCGTTCCAGCTCCATACCGCCACAGGGAAATTAAAGGCAGAGATCACACCCACAATTCCGAGCGGATGGTACTGCTCGTACATGCGGTGCTGCGGGCGCTCTGAGTGCATGGTGTAGCCGTGCAGCTGACGCGACAGGCCTACTGCAAAGTCACAGATGTCGATCATTTCCTGGACCTCTCCAAGCCCTTCCTGCAGGATCTTACCCATTTCATAGCTTACCAGTTTGCCCAGTGCCTCTTTGTTTTCGCGCAGCTTGTTGCCAATCTGCCGCACTACCTCCCCGCGCTTCGGTGCCGGTGTTTTGCGCCATACCTTAAAAGCCTCCTCGGCTTTTTTAACGACCTGCTCATAATCTTCGGCTGTGGCCATGTTGACTGTAGCCATGTAATTGCCGTCGGCAGGAGAGTGAATCTCGCGGGTATTCTTATTGCTTTCTCCGCCCCACTCCAGCCCGGTGCTATAGGCAGGGTTCAGCTCTCTGATGCCCAACTGCTGCAGCACGTCTGTAATTGCTTTGGTCAGGGGAAGTTCATCTATGGTTTGCTTCATAATCTTTTCGTTTAAATTGAATTCAGCTATAGAATTAACTTTTGGTTTTAGGGCTAACTCCTGAAAAGTAGAACAGAAGCTCCGCACCATGAAGATAGGCCTTTTGCAAATCTTTTAAAACAAAAAAGCTTCCGCAATTCTGCAGAAGCTTTTTTGATCTGTAATCCATCATTTATTAGCGTTTCCCGATCGGGTAGTAGGCTTTCAGGCCATCCGGGTAGATGCCTTCGATGTATACGACACCGGTGTCGAAGTTCTTCAGGAGTTTTTCAACATCCGAAGGCACGTTCACGGCATACTTGTCGATCCTGGTGATGATGAAGCCATCCTTCATACCTGTTTCGCGGAATTTGCTCTTATCAACGTTCGATATCTTAGCACCGCCATCTATGCCGAGCTTGTTCATCTCCTGCTTGCTGACGGCATCAAACGTAGCGCCATCAAACGTAACAGCCTTGGCTGTGCTGCGCTTGGATACTTCGGTGCTGTTGTTGAGGTTCTTCAGCGTTACATTGGCGGATCGCTCTTTGCCATCACGCAGGTATTCCACTTTCACCTTATCGCCAGGCCGGTAGCGGGCCACCTGCTCGAGCAGTTGAGAAGAACGTGCTACTTTCACACCGTTGATGGCCGTAATAACATCCCCTGCTTTCAGGCCGGCTTCCTTGGCTCCGCCTTCTTCCACTGTGGCCAGGTATACCCCGTTCAATGTGTTGAGTCCCTTTTCTTTGGCAAAAGCTGCATCAATCTCCTGTATAGTGGCTCCCAACAGGGCGCGTTGTACTTCCCCATACTTCAGCAGGTCGTCTACCACTTTGCTTACGATGGCAGAAGGCACTGCAAAAGAGTACCCGGCAAAAGAGCCTGTCTGCGAAGCGATGGCCGTGTTGATGCCTACAAGGTCACCGTTCAGGTTTACCAGCGCGCCTCCACTGTTGCCGGGGTTTACGGCTGCATCCGTCTGTATAAAAGATTCTATGCTCAGGTCTCTGTTCTGGCTGGTACGCAGTATGTTGATGTTACGTCCTTTGGCACTTACTATACCTGCTGTTACGGTAGAGGTCAGGTTCATCGGGTTACCTACTGCGAGTACCCATTCACCTACCTGCAGCTCATCAGAGTTGCCATAGCGGACCACCGGTAACTTATCGGCATTGATCTTAAGCACCGCCAGGTCGGTTGTAGGGTCGGTACCTACCAGCGTGGCTTCAAACTTGCGTTTATCGTCCAGTATTACTTCTATTTTGTCAGCCCGGTCGACTACGTGATTATTGGTAACAATGTAGCCATCGGAGGCCACGATCACGCCCGAACCGGATCCCATTTGAGGCCCGCGGGGCACCCGCTCGCCAAATCCATCCCCAAAAAACTCACGCAGGAACGGATCCATCGGGCTGGTACTCCCCTGCGCTGACTGCACCGAATACTCGGTCGTAACGTGTACTACAGCCGGTGTTGTTACCTGGGCTGCTTTGATAAAATTAAGTCCTTCCGGCACAATAACTGAACTGCTGCGCATATCACTGGTATAACGCACAGTCGGATATTGCTCCTCCACTTTATTTGACTGGGGGCCGTTG
>NZ_JSYF01000441.1:0-11090 GCF_054824225.1 Pontibacter sp. HJ8 | reverse complement strand
GCTCTTAGTCTGGTATTAATTAAACAGATCAACAAAAATATGATTATGAAAAATCTGAGAATTTATCTGGCAGTATTTGTTCTGATGGGCATACTGTTCACGTCTTGTAACGCCAGCCGTACGGCTAAAGGCGGTGCGATAGGTGCCGGTGGCGGTGCCGTATTAGGTGGTGTGATAGGAAAAGTAGCGGGCAACACAGCTGCAGGCGCCATCATTGGTGCTGCTGTGGGTGGCACAGCCGGTGCGCTGATTGGCCGCCGCATGGACAAACAAGCAGAAGAACTGCGTCGTGACCTGGAGAACGCCAAAGTGGAACGTGTGGGCGAAGGTATAAAGATTACATTTGACGCCGGTATCCTGTTCGACGTGAACTCCGCTCAATTGCGTTCTGCTGCCCAGACAGATATCCAGCAGCTTGCCGCAACGCTGAAGAAGTATGAGGACACCAACGTCATCATCGAAGGCCATACCGACAACACTGGTAGCCGTGAGCTGAACCAGCGTTTGTCGGAGCGCCGTGCGGAGTCAGTAGCTAGCTTTACCACGCAGCAAGGGGTGGCCCGCAACCGTATCACAACCCAGGGCTTTGCGTTTGACTATCCGGTAGCTGACAACTCTACTGCCGCAGGCCGTCAGGCAAACCGCCGTGTGGAGATAGCGATTTTTGCGAACGAGAAAATGAAGAAAGCTGCTGAGCGCGGCGATCTATAAGCACATCCGATTATTAGTAACAAAGCCAGCTATGTAGGATGCACAGCTGGCTTTGTTATACCTTACCACCTGAGGCTGACACGCTTCACCAATTCCGGCACCGATAAAATGAAAAGAATAGTACACTTAGGAGCACTTAGTTTGCTCCTTGCTTTGAGCTCAACTGCCTGCGAACGCATGGAGCAACAATCCACCGAAGCAGAAACGACCACCGGCTATTCCGTAGAGGAAGTTGTGGAAGAGAAAAAGCCGGTCACCGTACAGGAAGCTTTGCAGGCAGATGCGCAGCTTGCCCGCACGATGGGCCTGGAAAAATTTGCAGAGCACATGAAGAGCCGCCAGCATTATTACCAGCAGTTTGACGACGTAAACTACGAGGATGATTTTGTGAAGATCAAAATGGAAGATGGCAAACTGAAGATCGAGACGCCCACTGGCAAAGCCAAGTACAAAGAAGGGGAGTCGAAAATAGAGACAGATGCTTATAAGCAGAAAACAGAGACCAATTAAGCTTGCACTGATTCCGGTTGCTTCTGTTTGCCGAGCAGGAGCGCCAGACTGGTCGTGATGGCAGCTCCCAGCAGGGCCAGGGCCATATCCTTCTGTGCGTCCCATATATCGCCCTGCATACCCAGGTAATTCATACCCTGTTCGTCGCCCTTATACACCACATCTGCCACGATCCACTCCACTATTTCATACACTGCACCGAGCGAGAGTATAAGCAACACAGGAAGCAGGTAGTTTAGAAAGCGCCTCAGTTTAAGACCATAAGCCGATACTTCGAACAGCGGGTAGGTGAGCAGCAGCCCAAAGCCAAAATGCACAAAGCGGTCGTAGTGGTTGCGCGAATGGTTATAGTTTTCTTTCAGCCACTCACCAAGTGGATTTTCAGCGTATTGGTACTGGCTGCCATACACGTGCAGCAGCAGAAAAAGAAAGATCAGGGTATAGCTGGTATCGGTGAAGCGGAAAATGTTGTAAAATGCGATCAGGATGATCACCATGGAGAGGGTGAGCGTGTTTTCCAGCAACCAGTTGGCCATATCCGGTGTGGTCAGGCCGGTATAAACCCAGAAGATCAGAAATATACCGGCATATGCCATGTGCAGTGGCCTGCGCAGAAATGGCGTCTTTTTCTGTGGGTCGGCTAACATTGTAATAGTCATGGGCTCTCGGTTTTAATGCTTTGCTCCTGCATTAACCTGAAAGTAATACACTTGTTTTGTTGAAATCGATTCGAAGCCTTTGCTTTTGACAAAACCTATACCTTGCTGTAACTGCCGGTTACGCGGGCAATAGGGGACTATACCTGTAGCGGAAGCCCTGCCTACGCCATCAGGTCCTTTTCGTAGAATACCAGCCGGATCGGGTTGTCAGGCGGGCTTTGGGTCGGGTCGCAGTGATAGCCGAACATCTCAACGCCATTCATGTAAGGTAACAGCTTTTTGTAATAGGTATGGCCCTTGTTTTCCGGATTGAACGTAATGTCGTGGTATACGCTGGTCGGCATAGAAGGCAACCTGCTGAGCTTGTCGAAGAGCACATCCGGTTTTCCAAGATCACCCGAGTACACGATGCGGTACTCCTCCTCAAAAATGTAGGCATACGACTGCAATCCCTCTGAATGCTGGCCATAGGTATCGACCGCCTTCACGCCGGCAAACTGCTCCAGCGGCATGAACTCCACATATTTGTCCGGGTCTTTTACCTGTATCTTCAGGAACTCGTAGAGCTGGTTCTTGAACTGTTCGGAAGGGTATACGATAATGGGGCGGGAGGCTTTTTCGATGACGCTCTTGTGTAGGAGCAGGTTGGCCAGGCTGCCGCAATGATCGTTGTGGAGGTGCGTGAGTAGGATATACCTGACACGATGGATCAGGTTTTTTTGAACCAGCGCCTGGTATACCGTAAAGCCACAATCTATCAGAATGCACTTGTCCTGCATGCTCAGCAAGGCTGCAGAGTTCAGATAACCCACATCAAAAGCGCCCCCTGTTCCTAAGAATTTAATCTGCATCCATTTATCTTCTAAATCACCAGTAATCTGCTCAAGCTACAGGTATAGCGGGAATAGGAATAAATTGTTGTGTATGTTGCATTATTTCTGAAGTTGGGTATAGCAGGTGCTAAGTATCTGCGGGCCAGCACGTGAGCTGCTTTCCGGAAAACGCCGCAAGGGCTGTAGCCGTTAATAAGCATCAAACCAAGTTTAGGCTGCCATGGAAGGATACGAACTACCCGCAGAGGAAAAAGCGCTGCTCACGCATGAGCTGCTGAACCAGGAATACAAACCGCTGAAGCTGGAGCCGCGACGCAGCCACATGCATGAGCTGATCTCGACCATGCTCTCGCATCGTACCAACCATGCCGACGAGGAGAAAGCTTTTTATACCATGCTGGAGCGCTTTGGCGACTGGGAAGGCATCATGAACGCTCCCTTTGAGGAACTGGCCGATGCCATCAGCACGACGCGCTATCCTGGGCAAAAGGCACCCCAGATACAGCAGACGCTGCGCATCATCAAAGAGGAGCGGGGTGAACTGAACATCGATTTCCTGGAGGACATGCCGGTGGAGGAGGCCATTGCCTGGCTGACGCGCCTGCCGGGAGTGGGGCTCAAGACAGCCACGCTGGTGCTGCTGTTCAACTTCAAAAAGCCGGTGCTGCCTGTGGATACGCACGTGTTCCGGGTGAGCCAGCGGGTAGGTATGATCGGGGCAAAGGTCACGGCCAACAAAGCGCACGACATCCTGCTGAGCATGCTACCCAAAGATGCCCTCGTACTCTTCAACTTTCACAAGCACCTGCTCAAGCACGGGCAGAAGGTCTGCACCTGGTCTTATCCGAAGTGTGAGAAGTGTGTGCTCAATGGCATTTGCAACTACTACCACGATGTGCGTGCGAAGGGAATTGATCGGGCGGCGTAAGTGTCAGGCAGGAACAAACTTATATAATTACTGCAAAGGCATTGTACTTAATTAGCTTGGCCCGGAAATGAAAAAGATGAAGATTCGTGTTCATGCTCTTCTTGCGCTTAACTTTTTAAAAAAGAGAGGGCAATCGAATTAAGATCTTCTGCATTGTCTTCGTGCATACTATGGGACGCTCCAGGGATTTCCTCTCGTATGGTAACGGGCAAAATTTCTGCTAATCTATCGGCTAAATGGTTGGCCTGTATAGAGGAAAGGGATAGAAAAGCTGTGGAGAGAGCAGAATGTTGGATCGGAGAAAAGCTCAGTAACCAGCGCAGTTAGAGGGAGGCACGTTCACGCCGCCGCCTTGCTCATACACTACTTGCGCCCCCAGGTGGCTGGCATGGAGGAGGTAGCCGGAGCCTATCAGCATGAGCAGCAGGGTGAGCACGCGAAATGCTTTCTGCTGAAACCTGAGCAGGTTGAAGTGAAGGAGCAGTTGCAGGGCAAGGGCAGCCGTAAAGAGCCAGGCCAAGGTATAGGAGGCTGATTCGTGGCGCTTCAGCAGGATGGGATCACAGATTTTACGGGCTACGATGCCCTCGGCCATATCGCCGGTATACACGCTCACCCACACTGTGGCGCCCCCTACCAGCAATAACAAAGAACCGACCTTCTGCCAGAACACCGCTCGCTCCCCTCTGAGTACAGCAGCAACCACTTTCGCCACAGTCGCAAACAACAACAGCGCGATGGGGAAGTGCAGCGTAAGCGGGTGCCAGAGCTCTGTTCGCCAGAAAGTCGGTTCATTCATTTGGCTTAGTCCAGTATTTTAACCGCAACAGGGTCAAGGCGGTTGCCCACTTTCTCTATTTGTACTTCTACCCGGCCGCCTTCCTTCAGGTGCTCAAACGGTGCGGTCTCACCCTGGTGCGTCAGGGTTGTGTTCTCCTTGAAGTAGAGCTCCAGCACTTTTCCGTCATCTGTCTTTACATAGATTTCGGTCTTCTCAGGCTCAACTTCCTGTATTACCCCCTGATAAGTGCCGGATTCAACAACATCGGTGCTTTCACTACAGCCATAGAAGAGAGGCGCTGCTGCCAGCAAGGCTGGCATAATGAGTTTTTTGATTTTCATAATTCTTGTCTTGGTGTAAGGAAGATTGAATATAGCAGTAATTTAATAATTATCAGCTACCTACTGCTGCTTTTACAGTTGGAACTGCAGTGTCACGTAGTAGTTTCGGGCATCGGAAGGAATAATTCCGGGTCCGGGATAGCCCGTGGCACGACGCGTGAAGTAGCGATTGTCGGTCAGGTTGTTGATGCCAGACTCCAGCGTGAACCGCTTGTAGGTATAGCTGCCGGAGAGGTCCATCACCCAGTAGGCAGGTATCTGGCCAACGACAGCTGTCACATCCAACTCACCCTCCTTGCCTGTGTTATCCGCATCGGTGTACTGACTCGAGGTATAGGCATACTGGTAAGCCAGCTTAAAGTTGTTGCGCTTGAAGGAAAGGCCGGTCTTGGCAATAAGCGCCGGGGCCAATTCCACCCGGTTCCCATCATAGGCTTTGTCATCGCTCACATATCTGGTATTCACCAACGTGATGTTCGAGAAAGCCGAAAGGCTGGAGGGGTGATCTTTGCCCAGGTATAGCTTCAGCAGATCGGCTTCGATGAAGGTTTCCAGGCCGATGTTCCGGGAGAAATCTCTGTTGGTGCGCAAGAGGTAGATCTGGTTGTCTATCACCTTGTTCCGGATGCCGATGCGGTTATCATACGCCAGGTAAAAGAGGCTGGCGTCATAATTTAAGAGGCCACTGATGTTGCCCCTGAATCCCAGGTCAGCGTTGAAACCGGTTTCATCCTGCAGGTTCTGGTCCACGAGCTGGTTCGGGTTGATGATGCGCATATCGTTGAAGTTGATGGCGCGGTAGTTCTGGGAGAAGTTGCCATATACCTCCATCTGCTCACTTGGCTTGTAACTCATGCCCAGCCCAAGCAGCAGCACATTGCGCGTGTTGGCACGCTTTTCCGCCACCACATTATCGCGGATGACGTTTCCGGCCTGGTCAGCCATCACGTCGCGGTAGCTGCCATCTGCGTTGGTGTTAATCCACTCGTAGCGTACGCCTGGCGTCAAACTCAGCTTAGAAGTGATGTTGAAAATATTCTCGGCAAACAAAGCTGCGTTCCGGCTCAGGTAGTCGTAGCTGGAGGCGTTGGGCGCCCCTGTCTCAGAATAGAAGTTGAAGTCGGCGTCAGCGGCAATGGAGCCATCGCCTTGTTTCTGATCCGTGAAACCGCGGTAGTAGCGGGCACCAACCAGCAAAGTCGAGAAAGTATTGCCCAGGTCGTAGCGGTGGATGAGGCGCGTCTCATTGCCGAAGTTGTTGAACTGGTCCTGTAGCAGTGTGCGGGGAAGCGCCGTGTCATCCATGCGGTTAATCCTGCCCATAAAACCCAGGGCGTCCCGCTGTGCCAGCAGCCCGAAGTTGCGCACATTCACTTTGGTGCGGTCGCTCACGCGGTAGTCCAGCGTCAGCGCCAGCAGGTTCCAGTTCACCTGGAACCAGTTGCGGTCACGCAGCGACTGGCGCGCGTTCTGGTTGAAGGCTGCATCTGTCAGGCCGCCCGGTTGCTGCGCCAGGTAGTCCATGTAGGTATAGTTGAAGCCTATCTCCAGTCTATCGTTGGGGTTGTAATGTACAGAGGCAAAAGCGGTATGGGCATCGAAGCCGGCGTTCTCTCGCCAGCCGTCGCCGCGCTTGTACTGATAGAAGCCGTAGTAATGGAGCTTGCCTTTGGTGCCGCCGATGCTGTTAAAGCTGTTCAGGAAGCCCCAGGAACCTACTGTCTGGCGGCTTGTCAACTCAAAGGGCTTATCTTCCGGCCCTTCCTTCATCACAAAGTTAATCATGCCGCCAAACTGCGTCCCGTACTGCAATGAGGCCGCGCCCCGTACCACCTCAATGCGTTCCAAGGCCTCGGTAGGAGGGGTATAATAACTCTCAGGGTAGCCCAAGGCATCGGCGCTGATGTCATAGCCGTTCTGGCGTGTGTTGAAGTTGGAGGTGCGGTTGGGACTGAGGCCGCGTCCCCCAATTCCCAGTTGCAGGCCGGCGCCGTCGCTTTCCCAGATGTTGAGGCCGGCTACTTTGGCAAACACCTGCCGGCTGTTGTTGGTAGCTTTGTTGGCGGTAATGTCGCTCAGTACAACCACTTCACTTTTTTTAGCTTCGTAGATAGCCGTGCCTTCCACGGAGTTCAGGCGAGTGATGCCAAAGGTTTTCTCGCGCTCCCCTTTTACGTTCACCTCGCTCAGGTTCCCCTCCAGTGGCTTCAGGCTGAAATGAACTGTTACGCTGGCATCGCTGATGGTGACCTGCTGTGTCTGGCCGCCCAGCCCGATGCTGTAGGCGGTAAGGGTGTAAGTGCCCGCCTGAAGGTCGCCAATCATGTAATTGCCCTTGCCATCGGCTTTCACGATATTTCCCTTGCCGATGAGCAGCACCTCGGCTTCAGGAGCGGCTTGCTTGGTAGTAGCATTCAGGATGGTGCCGGAAATGCTGAAGGTCTGTGCCAGCGAGAATTGCAGGCTGCACAGCAGAAAAAAGAGGGAGAGCGTTGCGCGCATGTTATTCGGTCTGCACCACAGCCTCGTGCTGCAGTGTTTTTTCTTCAAAAGGTAAAATCCAGTGTTTGTGCCGGAAGCTCTCCGAGGCGGCTGCCAGGTTAAATTTCGGGTCAATCAAAAGGCGGCTGCCACGGCCGTTCAGGGTCACATAGGCCTCGGCGCGTACCTCCGGGTCCGGTATACCCTCCGCCCTGAAGTCGTCGCGCAGTATGTGGGCGAACTGCAGGAGCATGTCAGGCTGCGTGGCCACCATCTTCTCCTGGTTCACGGTCAGGTAGTCCCGGTTGTAGACCTCGGTCTCCTGCCCGTTGCGTGGATCACGCACATAGAAGAAGGCCGTGCCCGCTTTCTCCATCAGCATCACGCGCCACGAAAACCGGTAGCCCTGCTCGGTCCAGAACAGCTTGTCAGGGTATAGCAAAAAGCGCCACGGCACCAGCACCTGCAGCAGGAAGTGCAGCGCCAGCAGGCTGAGCAGTATACCTTGAGTTGGTCTGAAAACGGGGGCGAATACCGTGGCTTCGGGCGTATTTACCTGGGCTATACCTCGAAGTGTGCTCAGGATCTTTTCATGGAAGCCTGCGGAGAAGAAGATCAGCGTGCTCACCATCATGATGTAGGGGAACATACCGATCTGGAACAACATCGCCGTGAGCACATGAAACACGATGACCGTGAGGTAGGCAAACAGCCTGCTCCTGCGCCAGCTCAAAAAGAAAGGTATGGTCAGGTCGTAGAAAGCGCCGAACCAGCAGAACAGGTATGCGACCCACAGCTTGTCGAACAGCGGCCCGATGAGCGGCATATGCGTGTGTGCGGGCAGCCAGTAGCGCAGCGGCATAGCCTCGAAAAGCCAGTCGGCGTTCAGTTTCGCGACGCCGGCATAGAAGTAAACGAGCCCCAACTGCAGCTGGAAAATCAGGACAGTCCAGGCGGGTACCTGGCTCACCCATAGCTGCGGCTTGCGCAGCACGTCCAGCGAGAAGTGCCGGTGCGCCGGAACCGTTATCAGCAGCAGTGCCACCACACTCACGAAGTAGTAGTGGTTGAGGTAATTGGTTTTGTCGATGAGCTCGACGTAGGTGAAGCTGAGGAAGAAAAGGGTGGCTGACCAGCGGTAGAACAGTCCGAGCATAATGCCCAACGCTGTCAGCGCCATCAGCCCAAATAGCAAATACATACCTGTTTCGCCCAGCGGCTTCACCCACTCAAAGCCATAGAATGGGAAGTATACCTTGGGCGCCACATAGAGCTCGTGCACCCAGCCCTTTGCCACAAAACGCACGATGCTGCCCAACATCATCCCGCCGAAGATGATGCGGAATACTGCCAGAGGAGCGGCAGATACCGGGGCTGTCAATCGTGCTTGCAGTCTTTGTAGCATGTATGGCGGGCTTTTTGGTTAATCGCCGTCGTTGTCTGTGTAGGTGATGGTAACTCCCAGGGCGGCAGGCATGTCAGTCTTGGTAAGCACGATCAGCTTCTGCAACTCCTCATACACCTTGCTCACTTGCTGTGGATTGCTGCTCACAGCCTCCGACAGGGGCACCTGAATGGCAGCCACCGCGGCCAGAGCGGCATCCAGCTGTTGGATGATAGCCTCCGAGAGGTTCTTGCCGTTGTACTTGGCGCCCACGTGGTTCAGGTAGTCATCCAGTCCCAGGCCGTTGGCGCCTGTAAAGATAGCCTTCTGGGCTTTCAGGTTGCGCTCCAGCAGGGCCAGCGAGCTCTTGCTGTAGTAGGCCTCCACCCTGTCAGGTAGGGGTGTGCCCGCCGTGAACCTGCCGGATGGTATACCTACCTTGGCCCGTTTTGTCAGGTCTATCTCAAAGTTGAACTGGTTCACCAGATTGCCAATGGAGCTGCCCACCGCTGTGCCCCCTGATTCCTTGAAACTCTTCGCCGTGTTGCCGGTTGTCCAGGCGGTCTGTGTGGCCTCTGCCGCCTGCTTGATGAGGTTCGTGAGATCCTGCAGGTACTTTTTGCGATTAGCGGCGTTGGTGGCGGTCGTGTATTGCTCCACTACAGCGGCATCTGTTGCCTGCCCGTACAGCAGGTAGTCCAGCGCCGGAAACCCTTTGGCCGACAGGTTGGCTGTTATCTGTAGGTTGTAGCTGCCGCTGCTGATGTTGCTCTCTATCTGGCTTACCGTGGTCGGGTAGATGTTCAGGTTGCTGCGCAGCATCTGCTCATCGGCAGGGCCAAATTCGAACGTGCTGACGTCCTGCCACGCCAGATATGCCTCCTGGTACTCTTTGCGGGCACCGGCCAGCGTGGTAGCCGAGGGGCTGGTCGTAAAGGCATCCACCGCGGTGGCCATCTGGGTAGATTCTGTTTTGAATGCTTCGTAGCCAGGTACTATCAGGTTATCCGAATAGTTAACCAGCATGGCCTGACGGTCAAATTCTGACTTAGGCCCGGAGTCGCCGTCGTTGGATCCGCAGCTTGCCAGGGTAGCCAGGCAGGCCAGCGCAGCAGCATAAGTAAAATTCTTTCGTGCAATCATAGTGCTTGGTGATGCAAAGAGCAGCAGCCGGGGCATGGGAGGTGCCGTAGCTGCTGCTGCTTTAGGTTAAAATAATATGACTCTGTGCAGTTTCTCTACAACTGAGCCTTGATGTTGTCCAGGCCATAAGCGGTGCTGATGATGTTGATGGCAGCGTTTATGTCAGCGGCTGTTGTATTATAGAAGTTGGTGCCGAGCTTTGCCAGGGCCTCCTGATGCTGGGCATCCGTTATCTTGCGGTCAGACTTAAATTTCAGGCTGAGGACGAATCCCATCGCTTCAGAGAGGTAATGGCTTTTCTTGGCCTGATCTGCAATATGCGTTTTGGCCAGGTTCAGCTCCAGTATGGCAGAGGCCGCTACCAGCTTCTCCCATTCCGTACGGATGGTGGCGATGGCCTCGTCTTTGCCCTTCATGTCTTTCGCGTTGATGGCGGCGCGGCCTTTCAGGAAGGCATCCATAATGGCTTTGTTGCTACCCAGGCTAGGATTTACTTTATTACTGTAGTTGGCCCAGAACTTCAGGTTGTTCAGGTTGGTGGGGAAATCGATTGGTGCGCCAAAGTAGCCGAATGCTTCATCGAAGTGGTGTTGCATCTTGGTGCCCTCGCCCGGTGTAACAGTTGCGTTGTCAACAGCAGCGCCAGTTTTGGCTTCTGTCAGGTAAGATTCGACTGCCTGGAAGTAAAACACAGCTCCCATCAGGCCCTTCTGGATAATCTGAGCAGGCTCCACACCATTGGCATCCACCAGGTATTTGCTGTTGTCAGCAGTGGTCAGGATGCCTGCCTTGCCGTTGATGGCTGGTGTAGTTCCCTGGAGGCTGGCGTTGGCAGCCACATCAAAATAGTTTTCGATCAGTGCCTGCGCAGACATGATTGTCTTATCCTTTAGCTGTTTTCCCGAAGTATTCAGTCTGGCTTCCGCAAACGGAGCGTTCGCATTGGCGTACATGTTCTTCATTTTCTGGGCGTTCAGTACAGCCCCGTTGTTGCCTGTCTTGATGTAGCCGTCCAGTTCTGTGAGCATGCTAATGCGGTCGGTCTGACCGGAGTAGTTCACATTCTCAAAGGAGTATGTGGTGGGCACGTCATACGACACTTCATCTTTGTCGTCAGAGCAGGAGGAGAAGAGGGAGCAAAGAGCAAATCCGGCTACGGCAAGCATTCTTGAGTTAAGTGTTGAAAGCATATGTATTTTATTTTATGTTTATTTAGACTTAATATAAATATGCTGCAAAGCTAACAGGCAAGTCGAAGCCGGACAAGAATTATTTAGATTAATTTTAAATAAGAAATTAAATTTGACTGTAAGGCTTCA
>NZ_JSYF01000440.1:0-6259 GCF_054824225.1 Pontibacter sp. HJ8 | reverse complement strand
TCTGTTTCATAAATGAAAAAAGTATCTTTTTACTGATTGATTACTGGGTAAAAGCGGGCCCGATAATCAGCCTGCTTGTTTTATAATATTGCTTTCCCTTATCCCGGAATCTTCGACGTCAAAGGGAAATCTTGTCTTCTAAAAGTGTTCTCCTCCCGGAGGAGCAGGTATACCTGCCACCCAGAGTATTTAACTCAAAGGGCTGTTAAAGCAGCTTCCGGCGCTTCATTTCCTCTTCGAGCAAGGTGAGTTCCCGGCTCATCTGACCGGCGATGGAGGTGTTTTCCTCCGCTCTCCTGATCAGGTAGGGCAAGGCGGTCGCCACATCGCCATAGGGCAGGTACTTGGATGCATTGAAACCGGCTTTGGCCAGGTTAAAGGTCAGGTTGTCGCTCATGCCGTAGAGCTGTGAAAAGTGAATGCGTTCCCGGTGGTTTTCGATTCCTCTTTTGTTGATCAGCTCGGTCAGGTAGCGGGTGCTTGCCTCGTTGTGTGTGGCTGCACAAAGCTCCACACGATGCAGGTTGTCGAGGCAGATGTCGATGGCCTTGTCGAAGCTGCGGTCCGTGTCTGCTTTCACTGTAAAGACAGGACTGGGGTATACCTGCTCTGTCGCACGTTCCTGCTCTTTTTCAAGGTAGGCTCCCCGCACGATCTTGATCCCGAGAACCACGTCATAACCATCGCTGCGTTTGAGGAGGTCGCTGAGGTAAGCAATGCGATCGGTGCGGTACATCTGCAGGGTATTGAAAACCACGGCCCGGCGCTCGTTGTAGCGGAGCATCATCTTCTCGGCCAACTCATCCATCGGCTGCTGCAGCCAGCTTTCTTCAGCGTCGATGTACACCGTAATGCCTGCTTCATAAGCCGCTTTGCAGATCATGTCGAGTCGCATTTCTGTACGCGCAAAGGTGGCCTGCTCAGCCATCGTTAGTGGTACCAGTTCCTGCAGTTTCTGGAAGATGTCCCGGGCACCTATACCTGTTAGCTTGACGCTGATGTAGGAAATTTCTTTGGTGCTTTTGGCCAGGCGGATGTTGCGCAGGATCTCGTCGCGCACAAAGTCAAATCCCGGCTCATCTTCCTGGGCCTCGGCGGCATAATCCAGTACCGTTTGCACGTGCACGGAAGCCAGTCTCCGGATCGCCCGCTGGGCTTCCTGGGTTGTTTCGCCCCCGCAAAAATGATGGTAGATCGTGCTGCGGATAAGGCCTTTGACAGGTAGCCGGAGCTTGAGGGCCCAGAGGGTGGCTATACCTCCCAGCTTCACCAGGCTTGGTTTTCCCATTACCCGGAAAAGCAGGTGTGCCAGTTTCAGCTCTTTATCGGTCCTGGTGCTGAAAGCTACCTCCAGATTATCCGGATCGAAGGGTCTTGTCGGAGTGATGGTTGTATGGTTCATATGCGTAGAAGTTCCTGTTGTTGTATATACTTCGGTTGCGGATTTTTCTGCTTGGTAAGCAGCGTGCGCAGCAGGGGCAGGGCCAATAGCAGTATCCCCACCGCTATACCTGCCCCGGACACGGCGAAGGCCACAAACCAGGGCATCAGCTGCTGCATCAGCGCCGCATGCGGAATATCTGGTGTCTGTACCTGGATCAGGGCCTTGCTGACACCGGCTCCCATCAGCGCCACCCAGAACACGAGCAGTGCCCCGTTGCTCAGGTATAATCCGCGCAGGATGGACCGCTGGCGCGACGCACTGAAGCGGCCATAGTAGCGGGCGCAGGCATAACAGGCGGAGGCCAGCAGGAGCATGGTGTTGATGCCGATGGTAGTGCCCATGGCATGCGCTACCGTAATGTGGGTGCCATGGGTGTAGAGGTTGATCGCCGGTACCGACATCAGGATAGCCACGAACAGGTTGAGGAAGATCCAAGCATCCGCAGCGATCATGAAACGGTAGGGCAGTATGGCAGCATTTTTTCTGGCTTCGGACAGGCTGCTGCGCCAGTTCCAGATGATCTTGCCCAGGATGAGCAGCTCCGTCATACTTACCAGGTAGGCTGTGTTGCGGATGGTGTTGCTCACTGGCAGGGCGTAGATGTGATGCCCCCAGTTGAACATGAGGTTGAAAAGACCCAGGAAAAAGAAAAAGAAAGTGAGCGGCCGGCGTGCGACACGATCATCCCCGCTGAGCTTTGCCATCAGGTAGAAGGCTGCCCCGTTGATAAGCATATTCCAGGAGCCCACCAGCGAGCCATAGGATTTCCACTGCACGGCCATATCGCGCACCAGGTGGTCGCGGAAGTAGGGCAGTAGCCAGAGGTAGGATTCGGTAAAGGACAGTACAAAAAAGACAATACCTGTCAGCCACATCCAGCGGTAGACAGGCCATGGCCCTTTCTGGCTTCTGACCGATCGGTAATAGTTAACGGCAAGCAGCAGAAACGAGACAGCAATAGGTATAGCAAGGGCCGGCGGAAACTCCCAGTACTCCCGTCCGCCGAAAATTCCGGTCAGGTAGCAGCCCATGATCGTGATGGCCGAGGTAAGCAGGAGCAGGTACTGCATGTACCCCAGCTTCTGGCTGGTGATGACTTTTGAGCGGTCTTGGGGCAGGTAAAAGTACATGCCGCCGATAGCGGCAAAAAGTATCCAGAAGATTACCGAAGAAACATGCAGCGGACGCAGCCTGGCAAAAGGCAGCACATCCCGCATCTCCTGCGGAAAAAGGTAGAACAATCCACCCAGTGCGCCAAAAGCTACTCCCGCCAGCAGGAACACAAGGGCAGTCGCCAGAAACAAGGTTCCGACTTTCTTATTCATGGTCAGTGGCTTTTGAATAGATCTGGCCAAACGCATCCACCCCGAAGTGTTGCCGGCCGGCTTTGCCTGTGTGGTCTGCATGTTCCAGGAAAGCCAGCAGCGCGGTTATTTCCTGGTCGCTGAGTTTGAAATCGGGCATAGTGCCTGTGCCGCCCTGCATGATGGCCTTGGCATAAGGGATTCCTTTATCTGAAACCACGTTGGTCAGGTCGGGTCCTAAATAGTCGCCCAGCCCATACAACTGGTGGCAGGAAGAGCAGTTGTGCTGCTGCCAGAGTTGCTTCCCCTGCACGGCCAGTTCCTGGTTGGCACCTACAGGCACAGCAGGAACCTCTGCTACATATACATACCCACTGAATGCAAGGAAGGCGGCAAAGAGACTGCAATAGATGCCGAGCTGACCTGTAGGAGAGCCAAAGAGGCGGCGCAGAAGTGGAAGCATAGGGTATGTTGGTTTCAGGCACAAGGTAGGGCGATAGAAAGGCTTCCGAAATGAGCAGTGTCAGGCAGATAAGTGACATAGATCATTTTCTATGTATTTGGTTTTACAAGTGAATCTTGTTCTTTATTTATTGACACTAAGTGACTTAGGTCATTTTATGGTAGCGGGTATTTGGCTAGACTTGCATAAAATATCAGACTAGGCATGCAACTCCTCCATACACTTATAACTGACCTGATCAGCCCGCTCACATATGCGCGTTACAGAACTTTGGTAGCTGATCTGGCCAGCCTCAACCAAACGACCGGCGAAGAGCAGTCGGAGATTCGGATAGAATATACCAAGCTGAATCTGCAGCGCATGAAGCGGGTAGAAAAGCAGTTTGCACTCAACCCCATATTACTTCAGGCCCTGCAGCAGCCCCGGCCGGAATGGCACTGGGTTGTGCTGGTAGAATCCTGGTGCGGCGATGGGGCACAGCAATTGCCGGCGCTGGCTGCCATTGCCGATACCATACCCTCCATCGAGCTCACGGTACTGCTGCGCGACGAAAACCCCGACTGGATGGACACCTGCCTTACCAACGGCACCCGCTCTATCCCGAAGCTGATCTGCCTCGATGCCGAAACCAACGAGCGCCTGTTTACCTGGGGTCCGCGGCCTGCCGCCATACAGGAGCAGGTCGTGCAGTACAAAGCAGCGCACCCCGAAGCCACCGCCGAGGAAGTGGGGACACAGGTGCATACCTTGTATGCCCGCGACAAAAGCCAGGCCCTGCAACAGGATCTGCTGGAACTGGTGCTCCGTGCTATACCTGCTTCGAGGGATGAAGCAAAATAGCGCGTTGCCTTCCTGGCGGGGAGGTGGCAGAAGTGACAATAAGTTAACTCCGGGTGAATCCTGCTTTCCATTGAAAACTCAAAGTCAGAACTAATGAAGCTAGTAATCCTTTCTGTCTTGCTTGTCGGCCTGGTAAGCCTATGTGGGCACGAAGCTGACCTGCAGACACAGCATACTGTAATCGTGCAGGAGGAGGCGAAGGTGCTTGCGCTGAATGGAGACGCGCGGTGGCAATCAGATGAGCTGACAACGCGCCATGTCGGGCAGTTGCAGGCTATGCTAAAAGAATTCGAAGCGCAACCGGAAAACTCATCGGCAGCGGCTTATCAGGATCTGGGCAATTCGATGCAAACCGAGCTGCAGCAGCTGTTCCGGGATTGCACCATGAAGGGGCCTGCGCATGAAATGCTGCACGTATACCTGGTGCCTTTAATGGACGATGTAAAGTACATGGTGGGAAAAGACGAAGCCAGTGCTGAAGCAGCACTGGACCGGATCAGCGCCCAGTTGAACAGGTATAGCACTTATTTTGAATAACAGTATGACAGGAGTGCAGCAGAAACGGCTGAAGACAGGACAGGATACGCTGGTGCGGGCACGTATCGCGCTGGGGTATTTTGTGCTGGTAGCTGTGCTGGGTCTTTTCCTGCGCTGGCTGATGGTGTCGCCTGTGGCGGGAGTTAATTATAAGAATTTTCTGCATGCCCACTCGCATCTCGCTTTGCTGGGCTGGCTCTACTGCGCTTCTTTTGCTGCGCTGCTTTATATTTTTCCAGTGGTTACGGCTGAGGCCCGAAAGTCCTTCCGGAGGCAGTTTTTCCTGACGCAGGTATCGGTGCTGGGCATGTTGTTCACCTTCCCGGTGCAGGGCTATGCGCTCTTCTCCATCATCTTCTCGACGATGCACATTTTGCTCAGCTACTGGTTTGCCCGCAGCTACTGGAAGCATGTGCAGCTCAACGTAGACACCAGCACGCACGCCACTTCCCTGCAATACATCGGGGCTGCTTTGCTGTTTATGGTGATTTCTTCCATCGGTCCGTGGGCCATGGGGCCGATCATGGCCAAGGGCACGACTGGCGGTGAACTCTACTACTCGGCCATCTATTTTTACCTGCACTTCCAGTACAACGGCTGGTTTACCTTTGCCGTGCTCGGGCTTTTGTTCTGGTTTCTGGAGCACCGGCAGGTATACTTCAACCGTAGCTGGGCCATGCGGGCTTTTTGGTTGCTAGCTTTGGGCTGCCTTCCGGCCTATGCGCTCTCGGTGCTGTGGACCAAACCGGCTGACTGGGTATATGCCATTGGCTATGTGGCTGTGGTCATGCAACTGGCGGGTTTGCTATACCTGATCAAAGTAGTGCGGCAGGTATGGGTGAAAGTGGTGGGGCTTCTCAAGCCATGGGCCCGTGCCCTGGTAGGTATGGCGCTGGTGTTCTTTGTGCTGAAGCTGGTGCTGCAGATGCTTTCTGCCTTCCCGTACATGGCGGATCTGGCCTATAAACTTCGCTACTTCATCATCGGCTACCTGCACCTGTCGCTGCTTGGCTTTGTCACACTGTTCCTGCTGGGCTTCCTGCTGCAGCAAGGCCTCTACCGACTCGGCCGGTATGGCGCTATCGGGCTGACGCTTTTCCTGGCTGGCTTCTTCGCTACGGAGCTGATGTTATTCGGGCAGGGCACCTTGCTCTGGCTCGGGCTGACGACGTTGCCGAGTTTCAACTGGCTGATGTTCTGGGCAAGTGTGCCGATGCCGCTGGGATTGGGGCTGTTGTTTTTGGGGCAGCGGGGGTAGAAGGTGAGTGGGGTGGGGTATGAATAATTTTAGAAGTTATCAGTTATTTCAACTCCATTGTCAATAAAGTATCCAGTATAATTTGATTTTGCTCTTACTTCATGAAAGTTATCTTGGTTAACTGGTATACCGTTATCAATCATATAATTAATCCAATTTGGGTATTCAAATATATTAGGGTTTACATGAAAAATATTTGAACCACTATCAATAAAACCAAGAATATCTTGTGGGAAAAGTCCCCCTTTCAAAGAGACCTCTTTCTGGCAATTATATATCGATGTATTGTACAATGGTAGTTCTTTTGATACCATAGTTTTTCTTCGATTAGTGAATTTAAGAGTTCTCCAAGAAACAAATATGATATCACCTTTTTTGGTAAAGCTTTTAGCAACTTTTTTTGATAAAGTTGT
>NZ_JSYF01000048.1:0-5653 GCF_054824225.1 Pontibacter sp. HJ8 | reverse complement strand
ACCAATCGTCACCTTTATCGATACGCCTGGTTTCCGCGAAGGGTCGTCAAAAAATTGACATGATGCAGTTTAACAAGCCGTGCCACGAAGCTTTCCCGCCGTACGGCTAACTGAACGGACATATCTACTGCCGTTGACCTGGAATCGAGTGTGGCCAGATAGGTGCTGCTCCGCCCTTCCACTTCAAAGGATATCACGCTCTTGTCCGACACAATCATGGGCCGCACATTCAAATTATGGGGGCATACGGGTGAAATGACGAAATTGTTGGTCTGTGGCAGCACCAACGGGCCGCCACAACTGAGCGAATAACCGGTAGAGCCGGTGGGTGTTGCCACCACCAGGCCATCAGCCCAGTAAGAATTCAGATATTCACCATCTATATACGCATGCACCGCGATCATGGCTGACGAATCCCGCTTGAGAAGACTAAATTCATTCAGCCCAAAATTAATCCCATCAAATATCTCCAGGTCAGATTCCACCCGGATCAAGGCCCGGTCATCCAAGGTATAGTGGCCTTTGAACAGGGCATCCAGCGCCAGGTTGATGCTATCATGGGCGATGGTGGCCAGAAAACCCAATCGGCCCGTATTGATGCCTAGGATGGGAATCTGCAGTGCGCCGACATAGGTGACCGTGTCCAGCAAGGTGCCGTCGCCTCCTATGCTCAGCACAATGTCCACCCCTTCCAGCCTGTCGCCCCGGCTAAAGGTCCCAAGCCCGGTAGGCAGGTTGATCCTGTTGCTCAAAAACAGACTGAAGTGCTCTACCACCACTACCTCAGCCTTGCGGCGCTGCAGTTCATCGAACAGGTTTTGAATAAACGGTTCATACTCTTCGCCGAATGGCTTGCCTAGTATAGCTATTTTCATAAGTCTTGATCGTATTAAAAAGGAAATCTCCCACTCAGGTAAAACCCTCTGTTGCCTTCCCTGTTCACTGTATATTCCGCCCGAAATACAAAATCATAAAAAGTAACCATGTGTAGCCCGGCTCCCGCCCCTACCAGCAGGCGATTGGCCAAAGGGTTGCCTTGTTCATACACGTTATCTACGACATAACCGGCATCCGTAAACACGTTCGCGTAAAGCGCCAGGGGCACTTTATTGAATTTAGGACTTCGAATAAACTTCAGCTGAATGCCATCCAGTTGGAGTAACTCACGTGTCAGTCCCTGTTTGAAAAGCCCGAAGTGCTGCCCTCCGACCACATTCAGCTCATACCCGCGCACCAGCGACCTGTAGCCCAAGGCAACGTTGTCGGCGTAAGCGTGCCGCCGGGACAGCCTGGCCTGCGCCTCTGCGCCTATGGTGTAATAATACTTATCGGATAGCCTTTGATAGTTCACATACTTTGTACGCAGCGTAGTTATAGGGGCGCCTGTGCCGGCCAGGAAGATCGTCTGTGCCACAATGGCCTCGAAATAGCTGCCTGTAAGCGGATAAACAAAGGAGTTGCGCAGGTTAATGACTTTGGTAAGATCCACGCGCAAGTACTGCCGCTCCTGCAGGGCATAAGTAAAGTACTCCGGATTCAGCAGGAGCACCGAGTCAGATACTGTTTCCTGCACATACGTAAACCGCAAGCCCTCCTGCCGCTGCACACTTTGCCGGTGCGTGAGGCCAGTGGTAAAAGAGGTCCGCTTAATGGGCACTCCCTGCTCCTGCTCAAAAAACCGCTGCCGGTTGTTCAAGGTCCTGTAGTCGACCACGCGGCTGCGGTAGTCGGCTATACCCAGGTCAAAGCCCAGCTTGTGGCTGCGGCTGATGTAGGGAACCCTGTACACAACCTCAAGCCGCTTATTGAATCCCCGCTGAAACCGCAACCGTACCTCCTCGTTGCGTCCGCGAAAATTACGGCGTATAATATTTATCCCGTAATCCACACGGCTCCAGTCCTTTTTCTCCAGCCAGGCATTGAAGTTGCGGTCGGCCAGTGTAAACACCGGAAAGGGATACAGGTACCAGCGCTCCTGCAGGGTATAGGCAACCGCAACACGGCCTTCCTCGCAGGTATAGGTATAGCTGACCTCATGAAAAAGACGCAAATTGATCAGGCGTTTTCTGTTCTCTTCCAGCCGCTGCTCCAGTTCCCCGGCTGCCACCGTATCGCCGGGCGCTATGTTGAGTTCAAAAAGCAGTACTTTCTCCCGGGTCGTTTCGTTGCCGGTGAAGGTGATGGCATGCACCACTAAGTCGGGATTATCGCAGGGAGCAGCCACCAAAGCACTGCTCAGCGACAGCAGAAGAATACAAATGGCAACACGCAACAGCACTGCCAGGGAGTTATATATCCAGGTATTTAAACAGCATATCCAGCCGGTCACGACCGACATCATACTTGGTGCCATCCTGAAACTGAGCGGTTACCCGGTACTCAAAGCGCTCTAATGTGGCTATAATGCGGGAAAGATCTGCTGTATTGAGTTTAAGCGTCAGCTTTATACTGTAAGGATCCACTTCATCCGGCGACACGTAGGCACTCAGGATTTTGGTATTCTCTTCTTCAATCAGGCGGCTGATCTGGCTGAGGGAGTAGTCGCGCTCCGGCATGGAGAGCACCAGTATGCTGCCCTGCCCCTGCAGCGCCGACATCTGGCCAAAGGCAGCCAGCGTATCGTTTATCGTAATGATACCCATGTAATCCAGCTCTTCATCGAGCACGGGCACCACCTGTATTTTATTTTTAATGGCAGCTTCCATCACATCATAGAAGTGCTGCGAATGCATCACGTGGACATCCTGGAACTCCAGCTGCACCTGTTCCAGTGTTTGCCCGCGATCATCCAGGTCGATCAGGCTGGTTTCAGTGGCCAGGCCCATGTACTTCTTGTTTTTGGAGACCGGTAATTCGTTTACGCGAAACTCATCCATCCAGCGCAGAGCCTTCTCGACGGTGTCGTAAAGCTTCAGCGGCGGTATCATTTGATTGATGAGTTCTTCTGCGATCATGGGGTCGTCTCTCTTACTGCTGTTTTAGCCAGGAATTTATCTAAAATACTGTTAAACCGCTCGGGATGTTCCATCATTGGGGCATGTCCGCACTTATCTATAAAATATAAATCGGAGTTTTCCATCAGCCGGTTAAACTCATGTGCTACCAGCGGCGGCGTGATGGTATCGTTCAGTCCCCAAATTAACAAGGTCGGCACCTTTATGTTTGTAATATCCTTGGCCATGTTATGGCGCTGCGCCGATTTGGCTATGGCAATTATCCGGAGACACTTGGAATTACTGTTTGTGATATCAAATACCTCGTCTACCAGCTCTTTTGTTGCCGTTTGAGGGTTATAGAAGGTATACTCTGTCCGCTCTTTCACATAGTCATAGTTGCCGCGCTTCGGAAAAGAGCCTCCCATGGAGTCTTCAAACAAGCCGGAGCTCCCTGTCAGTACCAGGCGTTTTACTTTGGCAGGATTCTTCAAGGTATACACCAATGCCACGTGGCCGCCCAGCGAGTTGCCCAGCAGGGTAAGGTCGCTCAGGTTTTTTAATTTAACGAAATCCTCGATAAAAGATGCCAGTCCCGGAACACCCGCTTTGTGCAGAGCCATCTCATAGATTGGCATCAGTGGAATAATGACACGGTACTGCTTCGAAAAATAATCTACAACGCCCTGCCAGTTGCTCAGTGCCCCGAAAAGCCCGTGCAGCAACAGCAATACTTCCCCTTCGCCCTCATCAATATACTGAAATTCGCCTTCTTGTTTGACCTGTAAATTCATTACGGAAACTGTATAAAAGTAATCTCTACTGTAAATGTACGATAAAATTAGTCTGCAATATTAGCAATAGTAACCCAATTTCGCAGCATATCCAGTCCATAAGTCGTCAGGGCGGCCTCCGGATGAAACTGCAGCGCATAGAGGGGCAGACTCCTGTGCCGGAAAGCCATCAGTTCCCCTTGTGCTGTATACGCAAGCGGCATGATACAGTCAGGACTGTGCCGGAGCACGAGCGAATGATACCGCACAATCGGCATCTTATGCGGTATACCTTCAAATAAAGGATCTGCCTCACAAGTGATCTCCGAGATCTTGCCGTGCATGGGCTGTATACCTTTCACCAGGGTTGCCCCGAAGAACTCGCCCAGCGCCTGATGGCCCAGGCAAATGCCCAGCATCGGTACGTGCTTGTGGTAATGCTGTATCACCTCCATCATGATGCCGGCTTCCTTGGGTACCCCCGGTCCCGGCGAGAGCACGATACCTGTCACCGGCAGCTCGAGTAGTTCCTCCAGCTTCACATCATTGCGGACCACATGCGCCTCCACTCCCAGCTGCCCGAAGTAGTCCACGAGGTTGTAGGTAAAGGAATCAAAATTATCAAGCAACAGCAGCATGGATCAATTTGAAGATGTGATGACTTGAAAATGTGGAAATGTATACACTCTATTTCAAGATGATTTCAATAAGAGCTAATCCCTGAGGTACATCTGAGAAGCCAGACTCTTGCAATTTGCACATCGTCACATCTGCAAATTTTCAAATTTTAAAAATGATCCTGCAGCGAGGTTAGTAGTGTCTTGATAAAGGGAAGCACATAACTCAGGATGCTAAGCGCGTAAGGTGTTGTTTTAAGCACGACCGGGTAGACGATTGAATCAGCCGCTGTCTCGGCCGTGATGGAAATGCCGGCCATGTCAGCCATGTACAGCAGCAGGCTTAACGCCAGGCACCACTTCAGCGCACCCAGCACGCCACCCAGCAGGTTATCGAATAAGCCAAACGGCGTAAAGTCAATGATTTTCTTGAGCAGAAGGCCCAGCACGCGTACCCCTAGAATGATCGCGACAAACACCACCAGGAAGGTGACAAAAGGCAGTAGGCCACCTGCATCGCCAATGTACTCTTTCATGACCGGCAGCGCCGTGTCAATGAGCTTAAGCCCCAGCAGGATAGCCAGTACCAGGGCAAAAAGAGAAATCAGCTCCAGGAGCAACCCTTTCCGGAAGCCCATGAAAGCGCCAAAGAGAATGGGTAGCGCCAGAAAAAGATCGAAAGTATTCACTTTTAAATAAATTAAGGCAGGAGTTGCCCTGTTGCCACTCCTGCCTTCAAATATAATTTAAAAGCTGCACTCGTCATAGCCCGGCAGGGGGCCGATAAGCGCTATACCTTAAAAATCTGTGTTGTTGAGCAGATCACTGACGGCACTGGATATGGCTCGCCCATCAGCCTGCCCGGCCAGCTCTTTTGAGGCCACGCCCATCACCCGGCCCAGGTCGGAAGGTCCTGTGGCCCCTACCCGCTGAATGATTTCCAGCAAACGAACGCGCAGGTCGCCCTCATCGAGTTGTTTGGGCAGGTACTCTTCAATCACGGCCAGCTCTGCCAGCTCGATCTGCTCCAGGTCAGCGCGCTGCTGCTGTGCGTATACCTCGGCCGATTCGCGGCGTTGCTTGGCGGCCTTTGTCAGCAGTTTCATCTCGGTATCCGGCGTAATGCCCTCGCCGCCGCCTTTTTCGGTCTCGGCCAGCATGATCAGAGATTTTATACCTCTGAGTGCCTGCAGACGAGGTTTGTCTCTGGCCAGCATCGCCTCTTTGATATCGGCTTCAACACGTTGTTTTAGACTCATAGTTTTAGTTTTATTTATGGTTACCGGCTCGCGGCTCGCGCCTGCCTATTCTTTATACACTACTACGACAA
>NZ_JSYF01000439.1:0-9733 GCF_054824225.1 Pontibacter sp. HJ8 | reverse complement strand
CTCTTCGGGATTTCCCAATCCCGAAGCCAAGCTGGAGGGGATATCCTTATCCCCGTGGGCAGGTATACCCTAGTCTGTAATCCCGCAACAGGCTGGAGGTATAGGTAATAGACCCAGACACTCGCGGGAGCTGCGCACGCTGCGAGGTCTGTAGAACGAATATCAAACAAAAAAGCCTGCCCTGGTCTATACCAGGGCAGGCTTCTCCATTTTCAGATCTATTCAGATTACTTCACCGCTTCCGCGCCGTTGCCATCCAGACCATATTCCGAGATCAGGTATACCAATGCGGCCATAGAAGCAGCACCTAGTTGCATTTCGCGGCGGTTCACGGTTTCGAATGTATCGATGTGCGTATGGTGATAATCGAAGTAGCGCTGGGAATCGGGTTTGAAGCCGATGAGGGCTACCGTTCCCTGGCCTTTGAGCGGGCCGATGTCAGCTCCTCCGCCGCCACGTGCCAGGTCGTGGAGGCCGTAGGGCGTTAACAAGGATTTCCAGGTGAGGACCTTGGCATACTGCGAATCATTTCCGTCTATCCCGAAGCCGCGTGGGGTAAAACCACCGGCGTCAGATTCCAGCGCAGCCACGTGCTTTTCGCCTTTGGCTTTGGCTTCTTCGGCATACTTACGTCCGCCGCGCAGTCCGTTTTCTTCATTCATGAACATCACGGCACGGATCGTACGCTTCGGGCGTATACCCTGCTCTTTGAACAGGCGCAGCACCTCAATAGACTGTACACAACCGGTACCGTCGTCATGCGCGCCTTCACCCACATCCCACGAATCGAGGTGGCCACCCACTACGATGATCTCATCGGGCTTCTCAGATCCTTTTATCTCCCCGATCACATTGTAAGACAGCACATCAGGGCGCGTCTCGCAGGTCATGCGCATGTAAAACTTCAGGTCGGCATCGTCTTTAAGCAAAGCACTTAGCTGTTCGGCTCCTTTGGTGCTGATGGCCGCCGCCGGAATCTTCTCCACGCCTTCCTCATAGCGGGTATTGCCGGTATGGGCCACGTCCTGGATGTCGTTGGTCATGGAGCGTACCAGCACGGCCACTGCGCCGAGTTTGGCAGCTGCCACCGGGCCACCTCCTCGTTGGTCTACCGCGCCGCCATAAGCCGACCCTGTATTCACGTGGGTATTATCAAAAGGGCGGTTGAAGAATACGATCTTGCCCTTTACCTTCTTTTTTCCGAGCTTCTCAAGCTCTTCAAAGTTCTTCACCTCAATTACCTGGGCGCTCAGCCCCTGTGCGCCGGTACCCACCGAGCTGCCCAAGGCCAGTATATTCACATCCACGCCCCCGTTTCTGCCGCTCAGTATGCGGGCAACTTCCTTGTCGCCGCGCACCCAGTAAGGCACCATCACTTCCTGCAGGTATACGCGGTCCAGGCCCATCTTTTCCATGACCTGGCGGCTCCACTCCACAGCTGCAGCAGCCTGTGGCGATCCGCTAAGGCGTGCCCCGATGTTCTTGGTGAGGTAGCGCAGGTTCTCATAGCTCTCGTAGCTGGTCAGTGCGTTGTCATAAAATTTCCGGATGGTAACGGAATCCGTTGCGTGGTTTTGCTGCGCTGTGGCGGGTAGGGCAGCCAACATAGCGGCTCCTGCAACCCAGGCGCGTAGTTTGTGTTTAAGTAACATCTTAGGGTGAATAATGCTTGTAAGGTTTGTGTAGATTCGTTTGGGCTTTAATTTAAGAAATCATTTTGAGGTATAGACAACTATGCTCAGAAAACACGGTTTCTACTGCACCTTCAACACCTTCTGCAGGTCCTGCGGCGAGAGCGTCAGCAAGCCTACTTCCGGGAGGCGATCGGTCAGTTCTTTCCAGTTCTTGTCTTTCTTGTATACCTCTTTGAGCAGTTTGATGGCTCCGTTGACATCGCCGTTGTTGGCCAGCGTGATGGCGTGCCAGTACTTCATTTCCAGGTTATCGGGGAACATGGTTTCGGCTTTGCCATACTCTTCCATGGCCTTCTCCATCTCTCCTTTCTCCACTGCCAGATCGCCGTTGTTCATGTGCTCGTAGGCGCGGTATACCTTGAGCAGGCGCGCCAGCTCATCCAGCGGCTTTTCGTGATCATCCACCCGCAGGTCGATGGTTTTGTCATCCCAGGGAGCGTCCGTCGCTTTTCCGCGCACCACCATTAGGACGGCAGACTGCTTGCCACGGATATCACCGCCTTCTCTTTCGGCAGCCTGCATCGCGATCAGCACACGCTCTGCCAGGGGCTTGCCCGCGCTGGTCTCGAAGGCCTTGGCCATGGCCGGCCATACCTTGTCGGTGAGCATCATGTTGGCCTGCACCGAAAAATCTTTGCCGATGGTATGCCCGGCATACCGGATACACTGTTTGCCGGTATGCGTGGCCACGCGTCCCTGCACATCCATGATGGATACCTGCCGCACTTCGCGCCCCTCATCATCGGCCAATAGAATGTCAAGCGCTTCCTGTGGCGACTTGCCCGCTTTGAGCAGCTCCAGGCCACGCAATCCAAACGATTTGTTGACAAAAGACTGGGTTGCCACTACGCCTACACCTGCCTCTACCCAGGGCACGGCCGTACCAACCGAAAACCAGTGGCTCTGCACGCCTACGGCCATTTCTCCGGTTTTGGCATCGCGGGCGACTATCGAGTAGGTATGGGCAAGCGGTTCATCCTTTTTATACACTTGCGCCTGTGCTGAAAAATGTGTCACGATCAGGAAGAAAGTTAGTATGTATAATGCATTTTTCATGGTGAGTACAGCGTTTGAGAAGATACAGTTGTGCTTCGTTTACTATTAATCTGCATTAAAGTATTACTCACATACCACTGACACAGTTTAGTTTACAGCTTCATTGGTTGCAACTATTTTCTAATGATTCCCCTGATTATAAAAGGCATAGTCTAGTCTTTAACCATTTCCATCATAAAAGCACTCGTTCTTGGTATTCCCTAAGGAATCATAGGCCTTAGCTATCACTTACCTCTTAATTCATTTAACTCGCACACTTCTTTACTCCAACGATGATAGCGAACACTATAACCAATAATCCAATTGCTTGATCGATGTACAAATCAACCCTATGTTTAGGTAGTTTATGATACGGGTATTGTACATCCCACCTGTCATTAGTGGCCGCTTCAGCGAGCAAAGCAGGAGTTACAGGAATTCTAGTCACTCGTTTATAGGGTGGTGCAAAGAAACAACCTCCTATACTCCAAAAGCCTCCTTCTTCATCTGCATGAAAATACCATAAATACTGGTCCATTTTTACAGAAGATCTCTCAGCGAACTTCTGCATCATTTCATGAAAATCATCGCCCACAACACCAATGTCATGGAAGATATCTGAATCAGGCTCTATCTCTTTTGCCCCTGTTACTTCTTTCAGAAAAATGATGACTTCATCTACTGTATACATTTCACGTTCTGCGTCATTTTTTATTTCAATCCAAATAACTGAAAACTAAGCTTAACATCGCTGCAGGATAGAACCTGTTTGAATAGATCTTTAGCATACTAAATTTAAAAGAGTTAAATTACATCCCAATATAATCATTCTCCCCATATATAGGGGTTTCCCTACCTTCTTACAACCCATCCCCAAATCATCAGTATACATTAAAAAAACAGCGCCTTCCGGTACAGAAAACTCCGGGGCAATCCATTATGAACAAACCCTTCAACGAGAATAAACAACAACGCATGGCCATGCTGATAGATGGCGACAATGCACAGCCCGCCCTTATCGTCAAAATACTGGCTGAGGCAGGCAAGTACGGCCAGGCCACCATCCGCCGCATTTACGGGGACTGGACCACACCGCAAATGAACGGCTGGAAAGAGTGCCTGAACAACCACGCCATCCAGCCCATCCAGCAGTTCCGCTATACAGTAGGCAAAAATGCCACCGACAGCGCCATGATCATCGACGCCATGGACCTGCTGCACAGCCAGTTAGTGGATGGTTTCTGCATTGTATCGTCGGACAGCGACTACACCCGCCTGGCCACCCGCATTCGCGAAGCCGGCATCTTTGTGATGGGAATCGGACAGCGCAAAACGCCCAAGCCCTTCGTGAATGCCTGTAATATCTTTATCTATACCGAAAACCTGACCGACGATATTGATGAGAAGCAGATAGCCGTTGCCGACAAAAGCGCACCAAACGGCAGTGAAAACCCACGCCCAAACCCGGTGCCTATGTTGAAGGAAGCCTTCACAATGGCCGTAGGAGAAGACGGCTGGGCCCATCTGGGCGCCATCGGTACCAGCCTGCGTACGCTTGACCCGGCCTTCGACCCCCGCACCTTTGGCTACAGCCAGCTCATACAACTCATCAAGGCACACAAAGACCTGTTCACAATCCGGAAAGAAGACGACAAAGGCTCTTCGGCGGTATATGTCAAAAAGCGCAGCAGCAGCAACAGCAGGCACCGCAAGCCTGCCAAGGAAGCGGCTATACCCAAAGAGAAGTTTCCTGCTGCCAAATAGAGCACAGCTATACCTGCCAAAGCAAAGCAGCCTTTTTCCGCCAGGTCCGGAGGAAGGCTGCTTTTATTTTTGGATTTCTTTCTTTCAAGGCAACACCAAAATTCATTAACTTGCATTATACCAACACACTAACTATACCACTATGAAAAAATTATCTTTACTGATGGCGCTTTGCCTGCTGCTGTTTCAGGCAGCCCTGGCACAGGAAAAAATGTCCTGCTGCGTAAAACCAACGTCTGTTGAGCCGACGACACAGTTTGCTATGCTGGCCAGCAACAAATCCTTTGCAGAGAAGCATGAGAATCCGCTTCCGTTCACGCTGCAGAACAAAGCCGGCAAGAAAATCACCTATAAAACGCCCGACGGGAAAACGGCCACCGCCTATGAAATCAAAGCGGCCAAACAAACGGACGACTACCTGTTTGTGATACACGAGTGGTGGGGCCTCAACGACTACATCATGCAGGAAGCAGAACGCCTGTCACGGGAGGTAGGCAATGTGAACGTGATCGCGCTTGACCTCTACGACGGCAAGGTGGCTAAAGAGCGGGAACAGGCCATGCAGTATGTGCAGGCCGTGGACAATGAACGGGCCAAGTCCATCATCAAGGGAGCGATAACCTATGCCGGCCCGGAAGCCGACATCGCTACCATAGGCTGGTGCTTTGGCGGTGGCTGGTCCTTACAGGCAGCGCTGCTGGCCGGCGACAAGGCAGAAGCGGCGGTGATGTACTACGGCATGCCGGAGCGCGATGTGGCACGTCTCAAACAGCTGGAGGCTCCGGTGCTGGGCATATTTGCAGAGCAGGATGAGTCCATCACCCCGGAGATCGTGCGGGACTTTGAAGCAAAAATGAACGAGGCCGGAAAAGACGTGACCATCAAGATGTATGACGCTGTGCACGCCTTTGCCAACCCAAGCAACCCGAAATACGACAAAGCAGCGGCCGAAGATGCCCACAAACTGGCCGTAGCCTTTATCCGGGAACACCTGGATTAAAGCTCCGGCCCAGCCAACCCATAAAAAAGCCTGAAGCAGCTGCCGAGTGCTCCTTCAGGCTTTCCTGTGAGGTGGCCAGGTATAGAACAGGTATAGCACGCTACGTGCGAGGCATTTGGCTACAGGCTAAAGCCAAGTGTAAGCGAGAAATTCCGGTATTTACCATCGGCATCGTCATCATTAAACACTTTGCTGATGCCATGGTGGTACATCAGGTCGATTTCTATAATCCGTAGCACCGCGATGCCAATGCCGCCACTCACTGAAAACTGCGCTTTCCGGATGTCGCGGCGCTCTATGTCCAGGTTGTTGTCCTTCACTCCCAGCGCGTAGTTGAAAGCAGGCCCCGCCATAAAGCGCAGGCGGGATATGCCCGCTCCTTCGTAGTCCGTTTCCAGGCCAACCTGTACGGGAGCACGCAGGTAGCGCACGGTGAAAACATCCCGCTCACCGGGCCGGGGCTGTACCAACCGCTCCAGCGTAACTTTATTGCTAACCAAGTCAAGCCCTGTCTGTATGTAGAGGCCTTCTCCAATCCTGGCGAAAACGCCAAACTCGGCGCCCACCCCAGCGTCGCTGTCCACTATGGTAGGATCATCGCTGATGCTGGCCAGGGTAATACCTGCTTTGGCGCCCAACCGGAGGTCCTCGTTCTGTGCCTGAGCCGTGAAAACGGTAAAAATAAAGAAGAGTAACAGTGTAAAGTTTTTCATACGCATGTGGTTGTTAGGTTAGATTTCGTTCCGGCAGCTTCTGCCTCTTAAAAACTACTCAAGTCTCTGATATAAACTTAATTACGAGTATAAACAGAATAAGAAGTTTACTTGTTTAAATACGAATAAAACGTGCTTTCGGGCTGTTTCTGTCGTGCATGCTATACCTGGTGCAGACCAGCCATCAGTTAGCCCGCTACGTTTATCAAAAAGATAACCTGTTTTGACTATGAAATCCGCTACGGCAACACCAGCCATTCCCATTGCCTCTGACCTGGCACTTTATGAAGCGAAGGAAGCAGACGCAGCCGCTATTTATAACCTGATCAACAGCAGCCGGCTATACCTGCGCGAGTGGCTTCCTTTTATTGACTACAGCTATTCCGTTGCCGACACCGAAATGTTCCTGCGCTCGGTCACAGCGCCCGGCAACATGCAGGACAAGGTATACACCATCCGTTACCAGGACCAGGTGGCCGGCATCATTGGCTTCAAGACGATAGACAGGATAAACAGCAAACTGGAGATCGGCTACTGGCAGGGCGAAGCCTACCAGGGCAAAGGCATCATGATCCGGTCCTGTGAGGCTTTGCTGACCTACGCTTTTGAGCACATGCACATGAACCGAATTCAGATCAAGGTAGGTATAGGCAACGCCAAGAGCAGCGCTATACCTAAAAAGCTTGGCTTCAGCCTCGAAGGTATAGAGCGTGACGGGGAATGGATCCGGGATAAATTTATTGACCTGGAAGTATACAGCCTCCTGAAGCGGGAATGGGAAAAGCAGAAAGCCTGACTTAGGTTTTCCGGCGCCTGCCCAGCTTTGACCTGGCCTGCGGCTTGCCGGTTGCCAGCAGCAGCGACACCGCCTTCATTTCTTCGTTCTTATCGGCGATGAGCTTCAGGATTGCCAGGAAAGGCACAAACAGGATCATGCCGGAGGCACCCCACAGAATGCCTCCTGCCACAATGGCCAGCAGCGTGAAGAGCATATTGACCTGCAACCGGAAACTGACGGCCATCGGAAAGATCAGATTCGCCTCCAGGTACTGCACAACAGAGAACACGATGATCACCCCCAGCGGATACCACACGGAGTCGTAGGTGATCCAGGCGATCGTCATGGGCAGGATCGCACCTATCGTGATCCCGACATAAGGTATAAAGGTCAGGATAGAGGCTACTACCCCAAAAAAGATAGCGTGCGGTATACCCAGTAGCAGCAAGCCCACGCTGTTGAGCAGCCCGACGACCCCGTACACGATGATCATCCCTTTGATAAAATTATAATAGGTCGTGATGGTTTCGTGCAGAATACTGCGGATGTTGTGATGCTCTGCCTTCGGGAACATGGAATAAAGAGCGGCGGCCAGTTGCTCCCGGTTATAGAGTATGAGCGCAGCATACAAGGGGATGAGCAGCACCAGCACCACCGAGACGGCAGAGGCATACAACACACTCTGCACCAGATTGAACAGGGTAGCGGTCGCGTCATTCACCAGCCCTTCGATCCAGTTTATTTGTTGCACATCGTCAATCCCGAACTGTTGTTCCAGGTATAGGCTCAGCTTATTCCAGGCACGCAGCAGTTTTTCCTGCAACACAGGCCACTCCTGCCCGAAGCTGACCACCTGCCGCACCAGCAGCCAGCCCAGCACGCCCGCGCCCGCCAGCAGCAGCAGCAGGCAGAAGAGTATGGCTCCCCATCGGGACCAGCCTTTGTTCTCCAGCCACTGCACGATCGGGTACAACACAAAGCTGATGAGCAGCGAGAAACTGAGCGGAACAAATAGCGTACGCCCAAAGTATAACAGCACCGACACGAGCAGCGTGTACTGCAGCAACTTTAGCCAGTTGACTTTGGGGCTCTTCTCCATATTTCAGTATATTGGAACGCCGGTTAGCAGGCACATTCCTGTAGCAAGCACATGATCGTATCAATATTCCTAAAAATTTCTCAAATTCCTAATTGTGAACATCCCTAAAACCCTGAACCGGAGAAAGTTGCTGGTGGCCGCATTTTCCTTGTTCTTCAGCATGCCCCTGGCAGCACAGGACCTTTCTGTCATCAGCCAGCAGGAGGCCAGCCGCATCCTGCAAACCCTCAGTGCCGACAATATGCAGGGCCGCGCCCCTTTCACGCCCGGCATCGAAAAAGCAGCTGATTTTATAGAAGAAGAATTTCACGAGGCAGGCCTCACCCCCCTTCAGGGCAGCAGTTCCAGCCAGGCACCTTCTTACAGGCAAACCTTCTATGTCTACAGGCTCAAGCCCAAGCAAAAAGAGGTAAAACTGGGCGGCAAAGCCATCGCACCTGAGCATGTCTTTTTCAACAGTGCCTTTGAGCAGATCAACTGGAAGCAGAAAGATAAGATCCAGGTGATAAACATCAAGGAAGGTGACAATTTCCGGACAGCCTACCTGGAAGCCAATGCCAACGAGCAGGACGCGCTGGTACTCGTTCACCCGAGCCATTCGGAGGCCTTTGCGATGTACAGAAACCGCCTGGAGCGTGGCACGCTCAAAAAAGAGATCGGCAAGGGCAGCAGCAAGGTATACCTGCTCACGAGCCAGCGCACGCCCAAAAAGTATGAAATAAAATTTGAGAACACAGTGGAGCGACTGGAGCTGTCGAATGTGGTAGGGATGATTGAGGGCAAGCGCAAGAACGAATTTGTAGTCTTCTCGGGCCATTACGACCACATTGGTTTGCAAAAGCCTGTGGAAGGTGATAGCGTCGCCAATGGCGCGGATGATGATGCTTCGGGCACGACGGCGATGATGCTGCTGGCTCGCTACTACAAGCAGCAGCCGCAGCCGGAGCGCACCCTTATCTTTGCAGCCTTTACGGCCGAGGAGATCGGAGGCCATGGCTCCCGGTACTTTTCGGAGCAGCTCAACCCGGACCAGATCGTGGCCATGTTTAACATTGAAATGGTGGGCAAGCCGTCCAAGTTTGGTCCCAACAGCGCCTACCTGACCGGCTTCGACAAGTCGGACATGGGCCTGCTGCTACAGAAGCGCCTCGAAAAGACCGCTTACAGCATCCACCCGGATCCCTACCCGGACCAGAACCTGTTTTACCGCTCCGACAACGCTACCCTGGCCCGCCTCGGCGTGCCGGCGCATACCATCTCTTCCGTTGAGATAGACCGGGACAAGAGTTACCATACCGTCGATGATGAATTCGAACTGCTGGATATGCCCCACTTCACCAGCATGATCCGGGCGATCGCCCTCGCTTCCCAAGGTATAGTTTCAGGAGAGGATACTCCTAAGCGGGTGGATAAGGCATTGGTGAAGTAAGAAGTATTTGAGGCTGTTGCTATTTAGTTTTTACTGGTTATACAAGCGTTGTTGTATAGATTCGGCTGGCCAGTAGAGCTTTCTTTTTCCAGGTATACCGCCAGTTTGAGCGCAGCGGTAACTTGTGGTTGTTTGTGAGGCCAGTTTGTAACTGGCGGAGTTGCTGTTTTAGGTATAGCAACCTGGCGTTGTTTCATCGCTTCGCCTGGCCGGCGGGGCCT
>NZ_JSYF01000438.1:0-4867 GCF_054824225.1 Pontibacter sp. HJ8 | reverse complement strand
GCGAGGTCCTGACCCGCTATACCTATACCTGGTGCACGATCCGGACGGGTCGCGACCCGTCCCTCCAGCGGCGTGCCTCTACCTGCCTGTATATATTTCTTTCTTCTTTGAATTATTGCCTTCATCCTCCTGTTGTACCCGTAATCGATGTATATACTCCATTTCCTATCCGGTGAGAGCTGCCGGAATTAAATAAATCACAGCAAGCCAGAATATAACCATACCTTTGCAGCTTGCAATAACCAATCATACATGACATTTAGCGAATTAAATTTAATAGAACCTATCCTGAAGGCGCTTCAGGCGGAGGGCTATACGCAGCCGACGCCTATACAGGAACAGGCCATCCCCCATCTACTGGCAGGCAAAGACCTGCTTGGCTGTGCCCAGACGGGAACAGGCAAGACGGCAGCCTTCGCCATACCTATCCTGCAGCTCCTGCATAATCAGAAAGAAAGATCATCCAATACCATAAAGACCCTTATCCTGACCCCTACCCGCGAGCTGGCTATTCAGATCAACGAAAGCTTTGCCGCCTACGGGAAAAACACAGGCATCCGACATACGGTTATTTTCGGCGGTGTTTCGCAACATGCACAGGTCCAGACACTCAAGCGGGGTGTGGACGTGCTTATCGCAACGCCCGGCCGTCTGCTTGACCTGATCGGACAAGGCTTCATCAACCTCAAAAAAGTAGAATTTTTCGTACTCGACGAGGCCGATCGTATGCTGGACATGGGCTTTATCCATGACATCAAGCGTATTATCCCGCTTCTGCCGCAGCAGCGCCAGTCTCTTTTCTTCTCCGCTACCATGCCTCCTGTTATTCAGAAGCTGGCGGATACCATCCTGAACAACCCGGTGAAAGTGGAAGTAACTCCGGTTTCGTCTACTGCCGAGAAGGTGCAACAGGCGGTATACCTGGTGGAGAAGAACGACAAGCGTCACTTGCTGAAACACATACTCGATGATTCCGAAATTGAGCGCGTACTGGTCTTCACCCGCACCAAACACGGGGCCGACCGCGTGGTAAAAGACCTGAACAAAGCCAACATACAGGCCGAGGCGATCCACGGCAACAAGTCACAGAACGCCCGCCAGCGTGCCTTGGGCAACTTCAAGGCAGGCACTACCCGTGTGCTCGTAGCTACGGACATTGCCGCCCGCGGTATCGATGTGGAAGAGCTGTCGCACGTGATCAACTTTGAGCTTCCGAACGAGCCTGAGACGTATGTGCACCGCATTGGCCGTACAGGCCGTGCCGGCAACAAAGGCATTGCCCTTTCCTTCTGCGACACAGAAGAGCGCCCTTACCTACGCGATATCCAGAAGCTGATCAAAAAGCAACTCGTCATCAACGCAGACCATCCTTTTGCTTTACCGGCTCACCTGTCGGTAAACCTGGATGCATTGCCAGCGACCAAAGGCCCGAAACCAGGTGGCAACCGCGGTGGCGGTAACCGCAACGGAGGTGGCAATCGCTCGGGTGGCAACAGTACGGGTGGCGGTGGCCGCAGCGGATCGTGGGGGAACAAGGAAGCCCGGACCAACGGGCAGAGCAGACCCTCGACGCATCGGAACGCGTAACCATACGTAGTCTTAACATTAAAAGGCCCCGCTATACCTGTATAGCGGGGCCTTTTTGTTTTTTGGGCAGGAACTGAAACAGCAGAGGCCGGTACAAATGTACCAGCCTCTGCTGTTTTGGGAATGTATACCTTAGATTCTGCTGTGGTCGCTGTCCGTGGGTTCAGAATCATCTCCGCCCAGTGGCTGGTCTCTGCTTCTGACACCGTTTACATCGTCATCCATCGCCGTATCGCTGCCTTCATACTCAAAACCGGGGCCCTGGGCAAACTCTTCTGTGCTCTTGGGATTGTTGGCACCATACCCGGTTGTTTCGTTTCCCCCTATGTGCAGGTTCTCCAGGCTGTCTTTCTGGTCCGCCCGCTCCAGGTCTCCGCCGTAGCCAACGTTGCGCTTGGCTGAGGGGTCGGGCTTGTTGCCCATCGTCTGGCCTTTGCGATGCTCTTCGTTTATATTTTTGGGTCTATTGGGCGTATTTTGCTGATCTTCTTCTCTGATTGACATATTGCTAAACGTTTAGTTTCCCTTGTGTATACGCTGCCCGGTGTGTTCAGTTAGGTCAGATAAATACACAACTTAACATAATAAATCAACCACAAACTATTCTGCTTCACAAATACGCCCTACCCCGGCACGATGCTTTCGCTTTCTGTTATCTTTGCAGGAATTAATCTGAAACCCGGGCACCACTATTCCCCGAAAAGCGTTACAGACAGAAACAAGATCGAAGGCCATACATGAAATTATCCAAAATATACGACCCCCGGGAGATGAACTCGTACCAGTTTGTGGCGGCAACAGGCCTTATCATGACCCTGGTGGCCAACCTGATTCTCCTGTTCATCGGCAAGCAAGTGGAAAATTTCTCGGCGCTCTACCTCTGCTGGTTCGTTTTCTTCGGAGCGGGCACCGTGGTCAACCTCAACAGCAAGCCCGGCGACCACGACCATCACCACCATCATTGATTCAAAGCCTTCACTGGCCTTCTTTATTGCTTCAGAAACTCCAGGAGTACTTTGTGAAACTGCTCCGGCGCTTCCACATGCGGAATGTGGCCTACGCCCGGTAGCTCCACCAATTTGGCACCGGGTATAGCATCGGCCGTCTGCTGCCCAAGCAAGGGGTACTGCCCGAACTGCTTTCTCTTTTCTTCTTCCTGAATATAGGCTTTGCCTACCACCGTGCGATCCTCCTGCCCGATCACGACCAGGGCCGGCACCTTTACCTGGTTGAATTCATACACCACCGGCTGCTCGTAGATCATGGCGTAGGTTTGGGCTGAAACGCGGGCCACGACAGGATAGTCAGGACTCCGGAGCTGGGCAGCCGGCACACGCACCCATTCCTCATAAGCCGGTTTCCAGGCAGTATAATAGGTTTTGTGGTAGTTGCGGATATCTTCTTCCGTGCGCTTCAGTTCTTCCTGGTACAGCTCCTGCTGATTTTTGTACGGCACCATCAGCCGGTAGTCCTCCAGCCCGATCGGGTTTTCGAGCACGAGCTTCCGGGTCATCTCGGGGTACATCAGGGCAAAGCGGGTGGCCAGCATACCTCCCATCGAATGGCCCACGATGACAGCCTGCTGAATATCGAGACTCCTAAGCAGTTCGTGCGTGTGCTGCGCAAGCTGGTGGAAGCTATAGTTCACCGCTGCCTTGTCCGATTTGCCAAAACCGATCTGATCGGGCACCACTACCCGGTACCCGTTGCCAGCCAAAAAGCGGATCGTTTGCGCCCAATAGGCACCCATAAAGTTCTTGCCGTGCAGCAGCACCACGGTTTGCGGGTTTTGCACCTTCAGGGACGGTTTTATATCCATATAAGCCATTCTGTACTTCTTCCCTTCCTGCTCCACAGCAAAATAACTCACCGGATAGAGGTAGGCATAGTCATCGAGGGTAGCGTTGTAGGTAGGCTGCTCCTGTGCCATGAGTTGGGCAGCCGGGCATAAGAAAAACAGCAACAGCATGAAGGTATAACAGGTATGGAATTTCATAGAAGACAGGTATGGACTTGCTTCTTTTACTGCCTGCACCCGGTCAGGGTTCAAACAGTAAAAAGCCCGGCGCTACACAGCCCCGGGCTTTCCGATGAAACCGATTTCTTTCTTTTTTATTGCACCAGCAGCTTCTTGGTATGGTAGCGCCCGTTCTGGGCTACCTGCAGGAAGTACAGGCCCGGACCAAAAGGAGAGATATCGATCTGGCGGCTATACTCCCCGGAGAGCTTCTCTACCGTGTCAACAAACACTTCGTTGCCTTTGCTGTCGAGGATGCGAACGACCGTGGTACCTTTGTTTTTGAGGGTGAAGCTGATGTCGAAGCGGCCATTGTTGGGGTTGGGATAGTAGTTGATCTCCTCTACCTTCAGCTCTTCTTTTGACTTCATTTCAACGGGTGCCCCGGTGGCTTTCAGCTGCTGCTTTTCTTCCACGGTGATGTCCTCCACTTTGGCTCTTACAAAAAAGATGGCTAAGGGGGGGCGGGGAAGGCCCATACCGATCTTTTCCGCTTCTACCTGGTTTATATCCCGATCAATCCGGATGTAGGACTTGCCTTCCTGGAGCAGCATCAGCGAATCTATTTTGGAGGCATCCCCTATCTGATTTACCACGATCCGCTCAACTCCGGCAGGTTGCAGTGCCCGCAGGGCTTTCCCATCTTGCAGAATGAAGCTTCTTAGAGAATCTATTTCCGTTCTGAGTAACATTGTCGGATTACCGATCAGGGTTCTGGCTAAGCTATCCTTGCCGATGATAATGGTATGCCTGCCTGCCTTTCCGAGAAGACTGTCGGCACCCAGCATCCGCACGTGCACGTCCTGCAGTTGGCGGAGCAGGGCCGTGTCACCTCGTATCCCTTTCAACCTGTCTACCAGCTCCGTTTTATTGGCATCTAAAGTAAAGGCTCTCACTTTGCCGTTGAGCTGACGCAGGCGGGCTGTGTCGAGCCTGGCAGCCTGCATGGCTTTGACAAGCTCATCATGTGTGGCAGTCGTAAAAGTAGTGTCTATCACTACGGTCTTTCCATCTGCGGTACGGATCATCTTAATGTGCATTCTGTGCTCTTCCTTACCGGCTTCCTGGGCCAGCATATGGTGTAAAGGCAGCAGAGCCAGCAAGAGCATCAGCGCCAGCTGCAACAGAAATTGGAAAACAGGTATAAGATTCATAGTGCAGAGATTATAGACTTGAACATCGTTTCTCAAATTTACGCAGCCGGGTACTTGACAAGCGTTAACATCAGGTTAAAGGTCTGTTAAGGAAAAGTTAAAGTATCGG
>NZ_JSYF01000437.1:0-6792 GCF_054824225.1 Pontibacter sp. HJ8 | reverse complement strand
TTGTATTTGCCCTGGCAATAGGCTCTTTTACAGCAGCACAGGCGCAGGCAACTTTTGGTGTGAGGGCGGGTGGTAACCTGACCAACTTATCAGGCGACCTACGGGACGAAGCGCAGTTTGACAACAAAGTGTCCTTTCATGGGGGCCTTCTGCTGAATTTCCCGGTTGTACAGAATTTCGTGTCCATCCAGCCGGAGGTGCTGTACTCCCGCAAAGGCTTCAAAAACAGCGGGGAAGAATACACCACCGTGCTGTTGCAGCAAAGGAGGAGAGAAGGATCGGTTACGTACGACTACCTGGACGTGCCGGTGCTGGCCAATATCAAGGCTGGTCCCGTTTATTTTGAGCTGGGTCCGCAGCTGGGCTACCTGCTGAGCGTAAATAATAAGACCGAAATTTACGATGGCAACGGGACTCAGATATCGAGTACCACCGAAGAAAAGAGCAAATCCGGATTATCCGAATTTGAGGTAGGCTACGCCGCCGGGGTTGGTTTTGCAGCCAGCAACGGGATCAGCCTGGGCCTGCGCTACAACGGGGCTTTCACTGATTTTGTGAAGGATGATGTGCATTTTGATGGGGACCTGACCAACGCCCGCCACTCGGTATTTATGCTCACGCTCGGCCTGAAATTCCCGTCCGGACGTTAAGATTTTATTCCTGGTATACCTAAGCGAAGCCAGCCCTGCCAGAATGCAGGGCTGGCTTCTTTGTTTCTGCGAAAGCAGAAGCTGCCTATTGCTTTACTTTCTCAAAGAGCAGGAAATGCTGTATCGGCAGAAAATCTTCCTGCCGGCGGAGCCTGAACCCGTTGGCGCTTAATTCCTTTTTTACCTGGGCTACGGTCATCTTGTGCAATTCCCTGATCTGTACGTCCGGGTCTTCGGCCTTGTATTCGAGCAGCAGCAGTTTGCCGTCGGGCTTCAGGGCTTTGTGTATAGCCTGCAGCATTTCGCGGGGGAATTCCAGCTCATGGTATACATCCACCATGAAGACCAGGTCCAGGGAGTTTTCTGGCAAACGAAGTGTCTGGCTCTCGCCTTTCACGACTTCCACATTCCTGAGACCAAGCTCCTGCTGTCTTTCCTTCAGCAGCGAGATGAACCTGTCCTGTACTTCTATGGCGTATACTTTTCCCGCCGGGACCTTAGGCGCTACCCGGAAGGTATAGAAACCTGTTCCTGCTCCCAGATCGGCTGCCACGCTGTGGGGCTGCAACGGCATGTTCTCGATGGCCAACAGCGAGTTTTCCTCTTCCAGGCGCGTATTCCGGTCCAGCCAGCTGCCGCCTGTTGCGGTCATAATGGCAGCTATTTCGCGGCCCATGTATACCTTGCCAGTGCCACCGGAAGCGGGGACTTTGGAGGTATAGCCGCTTGTCGCAACTTTTTCCTGTTGCGCCTGGCAGGAAGTTGCCTGAAGGCAAAGCGGCAAAAGCAACAGGCAGAGCCAGGCAGTAGGAGAGGCGCTTTTCATACGGTCATTGGGTCAGGTTGTCAAGTCGTTGTGTAATCTCATCGATCAGTTCTTCGCTCCACTTTCCGGCTATCTGCTCATACTCGGATTTGTCCCACCGCTGCAGGTAATCTTTTTCGAGCCAGTTGATGTTCTTATCCGGCCCGACGATGTAAAAGTTGCGCTCCAGTTTAAAGAGCAGATCCTTGGTCACATCGAATGCCTCAGCACCCGCCCGTTGAAAGCCTTCGAGGCGCAGGCGCAGCCCGACCTGCTGTACGTTCCCATTCTCTATGCTGACTTCAACAGCTGAGCCGGCAGCCGGGTCTTTGGTCCAGGTATCGATGATGCGTTCCAGCCCGAAGTCGTTGAATAGAGGTATAACCGCCGCTAAGTTTTGATGGATCTGTTGTGCCAGTTCTGCCAGGGTGGTGTTGTACAACTGCTGGATCGCTTGTTTATCGCGTATGTGTCTTTCCTGCATTTCTTCTTGTTGGGTTTTAATGGTTGTATACGTTTGGGAATAATAGGTATAGGGAATCTATATTTATAACAATTAATAATTTGAATCGTAATATATGGCTAATGTTATGTTTGCTCGCCTGAAAGCGCTGCCTGAAACTTAATAGTGGTATGCTATGATAAGAAAACTTACGATTTTAGTAGCTTGCTTTCTGGTACATACATTTAGTTCGTTCGCTCAGTTTGCTGATATAACAAATCTTCAACCGGTTGAGATCAGCACCAATACAAGTGAGAAGCCACAATCAAAAGTCTGGTCCTACAATGGCAAACACTGGGCCGTACTGCCCAATGCAACGGGTACCCATCTCTGGCGGCTGGATGGCACCACCTGGACAAGTATGTTGAAGCTTTCTGATAAAACTACGAGTAAGGCAGATTGTAAGCTGGTAGGGAATATGGCGCATATATTGCTGTTCCAGGGAGGTAGCTCGGAGCTGGCATCCGTAGAATTCCAGGCTTCGTCAGACACCTATCAGTTTTGGTCTAAAAGAACGGGTACAGCCGGGCTCAAATTTAATGATAAAGCAGAAACCGCCACTATTGAGATGGATGGAAAAGGCAGAATGTGGCTTGCTTCCGATGGATCTTCCAGTATTCATGTGCAATGGAGCGATTCTCCCTACAACAAATGGAGTTCCTTGATCACGGTCGCATCGGGCGTTACGTCGGATGACCTGGGCGCCATTATTGCTTTGCCTGGCAAAATAGGGGTGCTGTGGTCCAACCAGAACACAGACAGGTTTGGGTTTAAAACACATGCGGACGGGGATGACCCCACTGTTTGGTCTGCTGACGAGGTACCGGCCTCCCAGTCTGCGCTTGCCATAGGCAACGGAATGGCAGATGATCACATGAACATGGCTGTGGCCGGCGACGGCACGCTTTACTGTGCCGTTAAAACAAGTTACGATAACAGGAGTTATCCGGAGATTGCCCTGCTGGTGCGCCGTCCTTCGGGCAGTTGGGATAATTTATACGAGGTTTCCAAAACAGGTACCCGGCCTATCGTCGTTCTGGATGAATCGAGAGACAAGGTAATTGTGATCTATACCTCGCAGGATAGTGGTGGAAATATCCTGTACAAGGAAGCTCTGATTTCTGACATTCAATTCACTACGCAGCTGACCTTGATGGCAGGATCTTTAAATAATGCGACCAGTACCAAAGCTAACTTTAGCGAAGATATTGTGGTACTGGCTTCCAGTGCTACGCATGCCGTTGGAGTGCTGGCCAGCAATCCGGTTATACCTCTACCCGTTGAATTGCATAGTTTTGCTGCCAGGCCGGTCGGCGATGATGTGCTGCTGCAGTGGATCACAGCCTCCGAAACCGATAATGCTTACTTTACCATAGAAGCGAGCGCGGATGGAGCTGACTTTGCTCCGATCGGTACTGTACCAGGCAGAGGCACCACGCAGCTGCAAAGCCGCTATGCTTTTACAGACAAAGACATTTATCGCTACAACTCGGATCAGGTATATTATCGCCTGCGGCAGGTAGACTACTCCGGTGAGGAGACTCTGGGGCCAGTGCGGGTCGTGCAACCCGCAACGCTGGCAAATACGCTTTCGCTCCGGGCCTTTCCTAACCCTTTCCGAAATCACCTGCAGGTACAGATAAGCGCCAACGGAGCGGAACAAGCCACAATCATGCTTTATGATCTACAGGGGAAAACAATTTTTTCCCAACAGTTTAATCTTAAGCTCGGGCAGAATAAGTTGTCTCTAACGGAAGTGCCTTTGTCACCAGGTATTTACCTATTGTCTGTCCGGACGGAGAGCCAACAGCAACTGATGAAAGTGCTCCGGGAGTGAGCCCGCTTTTAACCAGCCGGGCACGGATACCAGCTCAGGTTTAGTTGTTTTTTCGTATCTTGTGCTTGAATTAATCAGTAACAGGGCCTGTAGAAGGCTCTTTTTATTCACTTTCAACTATCTAATGGGAAATCAGATCATATTAGCCGGCAAGAAATCGGGATTGCTGGCTTTGCTGGCCCTGGCCAGCTGCACCTCCGTGCAGACCCAGGAGCAGTCTCAGCAGACGCAGTCCACTGCTGTACAAAAGCAGGCGGAAACCAACCCACTGCTCAAAGAATGGACCGGGCCCTATGGCGGCGTACCGGCTTTCGATCAAATGAACCTGGCAGACCTGAAACCAGCGATGGAAAAAGGAATGGCACTTAACCTGGCGGAGATCGAAGCCATTGCCAACAACACGGAGCCTGCCACTTTTGCGAATACCATCGAGGCGATGGAAAGAGCTGGTGAAGAGCTGGGCCGTGTGTTTACGTATTACAGCATCTGGGGAAGCAACCTTTCTACCCCTGAGTTCCGCACGCTGCAGGCAGAGCTGGCACCGAAAATATCGGAGTTCAGCTCCAAGATTTCTCAGAACGAAAAGCTGTTCCAGCGCATCAAAACAGTTTACGAAAACTCCCAAAAGAACCCGTTGCCTGCCGACCAGCAGCGCGTGGTGCAACTGGTGTATGAAGGTTTCGCCATGGAAGGCGCTGACCTGAGCCCGGAAGCCAAGAAGCGCTATGCCGAGATCAACAAGGAGCTCTCTTCGCTTTACACTGCTTTTGGCAACAACATCCTGGCAGATGAAGAAAAGTATGTGGTATACTTTACCAAAGACCAGCTGAGCGGCCTGCCGGAATCATTTGTGAAAGCAGCTGCCAAAGCAGCTGCAGACCGTGGCAAAGAAGGTCAGTATGCCGTAACCAACACCCGTTCGTCCATGGACCAGTTCCTGACCTACTCAGACGTGCGTGCGCTGCGTGAGAAGGTATGGAAGAACTATTATTCCCGCGCCGACAACGGCGATGAGAACGATAACAACGAGAACATCAAAAAGATACTCAAGCTGCGCAACGAGCGTGTGAAGCTGATGGGCTACGACAACTATGCCGAGTGGCGCCTGCAGAACCGCATGGCCAAAACTCCTGAGGCGGCGATGGATCTGATGAACGCGGTATGGCCTTCTGCCATTGCCCGTGCCAAAGAAGAAGTAGCCGACATGCAGAAAGTTGCCAACAAAACCAGCAAAACAAAGATCACCATCGAGCCCTGGGACTACCGCTACTACGCCGAAAAAGTGCGCAAGGAGAAGTATGACCTCGACTCTGATGAAGTGAAGCAGTACCTGGAGCTGGGCAACCTGACGCAGGCCATGTTCTTTACGGCAGGTGAGCTGTTCAACTTCAAATTCACGCCGGTTCCGGAAGGCTCCGTACCGGTATTCCACGAAGATGTGAAGGTATGGGAAGTAACGGACAAAACCTCTGGCCAGCACATCGGTCTATGGTACCTCGACCCATTCGCACGTCAGGGCAAGCGCTCCGGTGCCTGGGCATCGCCTTACCGTAGCCATACCACTTTTGATGGCAAAAAGACCGTACTGGCATCCAACAACTCCAACTTTGTGAAACCTGCTCCGGGCGAGCCGATGCTGGTTTCCTGGGACGATGCGACGACCTTCTTCCATGAGTTTGGCCACGCGCTGCACTTCCTATCCTCGAACGTGAAATACCCGACCCTGAACGGCGGGGTGCGTGACTACACCGAGTTCCAGTCGCAATTGCTGGAGCGCTGGTTGTCTACCGACAAGGTGATCAACCAGTTCCTGAAGCATTACAAAACAGGTGAGCCGATGCCGAAAGCACTGGTAGCCAAGATCAATAAGGCTGCTACTTTCAACCAGGGTTTTGAAACGACTGAGTTCCTGGCTTCTGCCCTGATGGACATGCACTTCCACCTGGCCGATCCTGAAAACCTGGACCCTGACAAGTTTGAGCGGGAAACACTGGCCAAAATGAACATGCCAAAAGAGATCGTGATGCGTCACCGTTCGCCACATTTCGGGCACGTGTTCTCAGGCGAGGGCTATGCCACGGCTTACTACGGTTACATGTGGGCCGACGTGCTGACTTCCGATGCAGCAGAAGCCTTCGAAGAAGCGCCGGGCGGTTTCTATGACAAGGACGTGGCAGCCAAACTGGTGAAATACCTGTTTGCTCCCCGCAACTCGATGGATCCGGCAGAGGCCTACCGTCAGTTCCGCGGCCGCGATGCCAAGATCGACGCACTGATGCGTGACCGTGGTTTCCCGCTTCCCGGCGGGCAGTCCAAAAAATAAACCTGTTCCATTGTATTCCGATTTGTAGAAAGCAATTAGGATGATCCGGAAAGCCGTGCAAGCTTCGTTTGCACGGCTTTCTGATTTTTGGATACAACTGGTTACTACTTAGGCGGGAGTTATGCTGCTGTTAAAGATATCTTTCTGTAACATCCACTGTCCGTCCTTCTTTTTCCAGACAACGATATATTTACCCTTGTCTATTTCCTGGTCTCCCTCAGCTTTCAGGGTATACTGCCCAAGTTCAATAGCGGTGTTATCATACTGCTCTACTTCCAGGGTATCCAGTTTTGCCTGTTTGACACCCATTTTCATAGCGCCTTGCCAAAAATCAGTGATGGCCTCTCTGCCTTGAATGATGTTGCTGCCTGTAGGAAGCAGCATACCGTCTTCGGTATACAGGTTAGCCATTCCTTTGGCATCATTTTGTTGAACCATAGCTTCGAATTTGTCATTCATGCTTCTTATCTCTGCAGTAATGTCCATGCTCATAGATGCCATACATCGAATTATTTTAGGTTATAGAATTGACAATCATAAGTTTGTGCTAAATGGCCTGACCAGGTCGGATGCCAAATCGATAGGGTGAATGTTACTCAAACAGAAAAGCGGAGGGATACATCTTTGCCTTTATTTTACGGGAGAAAAAACGCTTCGTTATTTGTTGAGTTAAAA
>NZ_JSYF01000436.1:0-1947 GCF_054824225.1 Pontibacter sp. HJ8 | reverse complement strand
TGCTACTTGCCTATTGTTTATGGCTGAACCCCATTTCTTTCACGCCCTATCAGATTTTAAATTTAAAATCTTTGCTAAAACCATGCGGTTCGTCCGCTTGTAGCCTTCCCGAAAAAACGGACTTAAATGCGAATGGCAGGTTAGAGCATTGTGAAACTTGCATATAGTAAGATTTACTTGCAAATTACGCATGGGAGCTGTGCACTGACCCCTTCAATGTCTCCTTGCCATTAACCCCACCCTTTACAAGAAAACAAATGACCGTTCAAGACTACATCACTCGCGTAATTACCCGCTACAAGACTGGCATATCCAGAGAGCACAGCTACCGTGGAGACTTGCAAAACCTTTTGGAAGCGCTGGCACCTGACGTGCTGGTGACCAACGAGCCTGCACACATAGCCTGTGGTGCTCCCGACTACATCCTAACGAAGAAAGGCATTCCTGTAGGCTACATTGAAGCCAAAGACATAGGCGTACAGCTAGGCAGCAAGAGCCTGAAAGAACAGTTTGACCGTTACCGTGCTTCACTGGACAATTTGATTATCACGGACTACCTAGACTTCCACCTGTACATTGACGGGGAGTTTAAAACGTCCGTGAAAATCGCGGAGATACGGCTTGGGCAAATTATCCCGCTCCCTGACAACTTCGCAACCTTTGAAAACCTTGTAAGGGATTTCACCGCTTTCAACGGCCAGACCATTAAAAGTTCTAAGAAGCTGGCAGAGATGATGGCAGGTAAGGCGCGTATGCTGGCCGATGTAATTGAAAAGGCACTGGACAGCGATGAAGAGAACCACGAGAACAGTACGCTGCAAGACCAAATGGGTGCCTTTAAACAGGTGCTCATACACGACATTAAAAACAGGGAGTTCGCAGACATTTACGCACAGACAATTGCTTACGGCATGTTCGCGGCTCGTCTACACGACCCTACCCTGCCTACCTTCACACGACAGGAAGCGGCACAACTAATACCTAAGTCAAACCCATTTCTGCGAACCCTTTTCCAGTACATTGCAGGCTATGACCTTGACAGCCGCATTACGTGGATAGTAGACGGGTTGGCTGACCTATTCAGGGCAACAGACGTGGCCGCGCTGTTGAAGAACTTTGGCAAGGCCACGCAGACGCATGACCCTATCATTCACTTCTATGAGACGTTCCTAGCCGAATATGACCCAAAGCTTCGTAAGGCACGCGGCGTGTGGTATACGCCAGAGCCAGTGGTGAACTTTATTGTGCGTGCCGTTGATGACATCTTGAAGGCAGAGTTTAACCTGCCGCAGGGCTTGGCTGACACGTCAAAGACAAAGGTGACACTGAAAGTGCCTACTGGTGACAAGCGATTTAAGGCGGGCCAACGGGAGTATGAACAAGAAGTGCACAAAGTGCAGATACTTGACCCTGCTACAGGTACGGGCACATTCCTAGCCGAAGTGGTAAAGCACGTATACGGTAAGTTTAAAGGACAGCAAGGCATCTGGAGCAATTACGTGGAGACCCATTTAATACCGCGTTTAAACGGCTTTGAATTGCTGATGGCTTCCTATGCAATGGCGCATCTTAAACTAGACTTGCTGCTGTCAGAGACGGGCTATAAGCCCACAAAAGACCAGCGCTTTCGGGTTTACCTTACCAATAGCCTAGAAGAGCACCACCCCGACACTGGTTCCTTATTTGCCACCGCTTTAGCCAATGAAGCGAACGAAGCTAACTACATTAAGCGTGACACGCCAGTTATGGTGGTTATAGGCAACCCGCCGTATAGTGTTAGCAGCAATAACAAGAGCGAATGGATCGAGAAACTAGTGGCAGATTACAAGAAAGACCTAAACGAGCGAAATATTCAGCCGCTCTCTGATGACTACATTAAGTTTATTCGTTTTGGTCAGCATTTTATTGACAAGAACGGGGAAGGCATACTGGCCTATATCTCCAACA
>NZ_JSYF01000435.1:0-1619 GCF_054824225.1 Pontibacter sp. HJ8 | reverse complement strand
GCTTTCTGTTATTCGTGATTTGAACGAATCAGGTTGAAAGATCTGGCAATATAGTTAAGTCCTGTAACGGATTTATGCAAATCATAATTTTATCGGGCCGGCGCACTATATTTCTGAGAAATCCGCCGTATTCAATCCTGAAACATAAATTCTGACTATATTTAAGTTCTAAAGCGAAAAAAAGCCCTCTACAGTATTATGAAACAGTATTTAGACCTGATGCAGCATATCCTTGACAAAGGAGTGAAGAAAGAAGACAGGACAGGAACGGGTACCTTGAGCGTATTTGGCTACCAGATGCGATTCAACCTGGCGGATGGATTTCCGTTGGTAACCACCAAAAAAGCCCACCTCCGTTCTATCGTGCACGAGTTGCTCTGGTTTCTGAAGGGTGATACCAATATTGCTTACCTGAAAGAAAACGGCGTCACCATCTGGGATGAGTGGGCGGATGAAAACGGGGATCTGGGTCCTGTATACGGTTCCCAGTGGCGCAGCTGGCCGACACCGGATGGCCGTCATATCGACCAGATCACGCAGGTGGTGAACCAGCTGAAACAAAATCCTGATTCGCGCCGGATCATCGTGAGCGCCTGGAATGTAGCGGAGATTGAAAACATGAAGCTGCCGCCCTGCCACGCCTTCTACCAGTTTTATGTAGCGGACGGAAAACTTTCGTGCCAGCTCTACCAGCGTTCTGCCGACGTGTTTCTGGGCGTACCGTTCAACATTGCATCCTACGCGTTGCTGGTTCTGATGATGGCGCAGGTAACAGGTCTGGAGCCCGGCGAATTTATCTGGACGGGCGGAGACACCCACTTATACCTGAACCACCTGGAGCAGGCAAAACTCCAGCTTACGCGCGCACCTTATCCTTTGCCTGTTATGAAGCTCAACCCGGAAATAAAAGATATCTTCGGTTTCAAGTATGAGGACTTTAAGTTAGAGGAGTATGTTTCGCATCCGGCCATCAAAGCATCGGTGGCGGTATAAGCCCTGAGGCAAGAAAACAAAAAGGTCCGAAGTATGGCTTCGGACCTTTTTGTTTTTAGGGATTCGTGGACCATAGCCCGGCTTCTTTCAGGAATACCCGCCGGTTCAGTTTTAATTGTGCCACGATGAGTTCGGCAAAGTCCTCCGGCTGCATGACCCGCTCCGGATTTCCATCGGTTAGCTTCAGCTCAATGGCCAGTTCTGTTGCCACCGTGCTCGGGGTCAGGGTACTCACCCGTATGTTGTGCTTGCGCACTTCCTGCATCAGCGATTCAGACAGGCCGATGACGGCAAACTTGGATGCGCTGTAAGCACTTGTCACGGCAGCGCCCCGCTGTCCGGCTGTTGAGGAAATATTGATAATATCCCCGGTCTGTCGCGCTATCATATCCGGCAGAACGGCGCGGGTGACATAATATACCCCCATCAGGTTCACCCGGATGATGTTTTCCCATTCGGCCGGCTCCAGTTCCAGAAACTTGCCGAATTTAGCGGTGCCTGCGTTGTTAATGAGAATATCGATGGATCCGAGCTCGCTTTTTATTTGCTCCACGGCCGCCAGGACCGAGTCCAGGTTGGTTACGTCTGCCGTTACCACGGCAGCTTTTACACCCAGTTCTTTTATT
>NZ_JSYF01000434.1:0-2426 GCF_054824225.1 Pontibacter sp. HJ8 | reverse complement strand
TCGCTCTGCAAAGCAAAGAGCAGAACGAGGCTTCCTGCTGTGGCGCCACCGGTTGCGGCACCGTCGACTACGCTATCTTTGCCGACAACTACACCGAACTTGAAGGGTATAACCCGGATGCAGACCTGGGGCTGGGATGCGGCGTACCGACCGAATTTGCCCGCATCAGGAAAGGCGATACGGTCGTAGACCTGGGTTCCGGAGCGGGCAACGATTGCTTCGTGGCACGCGCCCTGACAGGTGAAGGCGGCAAAGTGATCGGCGTGGATATGACGGAGGCAATGATTGCCAAAGCCCGTGAAAATGCCGACAAACTCGGTTTCAACAACGTGGAATTCCGGCAAGGCGAGATCGAAGCTATGCCCATTGCCGCTGACCGTGCCGATGTGGTCATCAGCAACTGCGTGCTTAACCTCGTACCGGACAAGCGCAAGGCATTTGCCGAAACTTTCCGCGTGTTGAAGCCGGGCGGCCATTTCAGTATATCGGATGTGGTGCTGGTAGGTGAACTGCCAAAAGCTATTATCGCGGCCAGCGAAATGTATGCCGGTTGTGTGTCCGGAGCCATCCAGAAAGAAGAATACCTGCAGATCATCCGCGAGGCTGGTTTTGAAAACATCACTTTGCAAAAGGAGAAAGCTATCCATGTTCCGGATGAGATCCTGCAGGATTACCTGGATGCCGAAGGTATACAGCAGTTCAGGGAAAGCAACATTGGTATATACAGCATCACGGTGTACGGCGACAAACCGTCGGAAGAAGACTGCTGCGAACCAGGTTGCTGCTAATCTTTGACCTGCATAATAGATAAAAGGCCACCCTATACCTGGGGTGGCCTTTTATGTTAACTTGAACTTACGTTTTAAGACAATAACCGGTGAAGCCTAGCATGGTTTGCTCTGCCGGGGTCTACATCCCCTCCTCTCCTTCACGAAGGAGGTATTTTGAGAGCTACAAGCTGGCGCTACCGTGCCTAATAAAGCCGCCACTTCATAGCAAAATACAGCTTATCGATACGCAGCCAGAACCAGCATCACCAACGTTAACTGAATCCCTACTCCTATCCCGACACCTGCCAGCGCCTTGTTCTTTTTCCTTTTGTGTGCCTGCTTTTGATATCCTTGCACATAGTCCGTATAGGAGAGTAAATGCGTATCCGACACCCGGAAGTTCTCGGTCCTGGGTGGCGTTGCACCAATCACCAGACTGCCAGCCAGCCCGATCGGGAACATAATCAGGGAACTGGCAGCCGATCCCCACATCGCGCCATTGCCTTTGTAATATTTCAGCGCATCCTCCCTCCCCAGGCTTTGCATCATTTCTGGTGACCAAGCCGAATGTAGATTGGCCGGACTGTCCGGCAGGTTCTGCTCAAAAACTTCCTTACTCCCGTTTTCGAACTGTATCATAAACACCTCTCCCTTCGGCAGACGCCGGGCTATACCTTGTAGTGAATCCGGGTATTGGTATAGGACTTCGTGAAGTGTAATCTCGAGTATACGCGCCTTTATTTCATCGCCAGTTACTTTGACGATCTTATCCTGGGCGCATACACTCAGTTGGAGCAGGAAAAGGATACCAAATGTTAAAAATATTTTCATGGTTGATAAGTTTAAAATGAGTTTAGTTCAGGATTGTCCTGGTGTAACATCCCAGCAGTAAAAAGGAGAGGATAGTATAGCTCGCTTAGTACTTGCGCGAATTAAAGCCAAAGAGGATACTGAAGCGCATCCCGTCTTTAGAAGGAGCGATAGCCACATTGACCGGAAAATTGACGCCCTGCGTCTGAAAATTGGTGCCGGCAGCCAGTACCAGCCCCGCTCCTCCCAGTGTCACATTCGGCCCGATCCCAAACTCCAACCCTTTCGCTCCCCTCACACCGACCAGTGCACTCAGGCTTGGCAGAAATTTGCCCTGTTCCAATCCACCTATCAGGGGTACAAACTCAAACAGGCCGGATGTACCATTTTCGAGTGTGAATACACGCGTCTCAAACTGCCAGCCAAACTGCGTCATAAACGCATTCACTTCTGTATCATAATCATTGCTGATATGGTCGATGTATTTCTGACTCAGCACAGTAAAACCAAGACGCGGTCCACCTAGCCTGAGGTTCTCCTTCGGGTACCCGGTTCTGGCAGGGTAATTCACCTGGCTGGAGGCCGGCCGAACGACATCCTGAAAGGTTACTTTCGTGCCATTCTCATACTTGATCATGAACACTTCCCCTTTTGCAATCGAAATAAGAGGTCCTTCCAGGTTGTCATAGCGCTTATACCTGATCTCCTCCAGGTTAATCTCCAGTACTTTTACCTCTAGCTCATCACCGTTGCGCTTGATGAGGATATCCTGGGCCTGGCTGATCAGGAACGAAGTACAGGCTAATAAAGTGAATAAAAGCTTTTTCATGTAGAATGGTTTTAGAT
>NZ_JSYF01000433.1:0-7178 GCF_054824225.1 Pontibacter sp. HJ8 | reverse complement strand
GAAGCTGCTCGTATTGCAATGACAAGAGCAATGAAACGTGAAGGTCAGGTATGGATCCGAATTTTCCCTGACAAGCCTATTACAAAGAAGCCTGCAGAGGTTCGTATGGGTAAGGGTAAAGGTTCCCCTGAATATTGGGTAGCAGTTGTTAAGCCAGGTACCATCATGTTTGAATCGGATGGTGTGTCGCTGGAAGTTGCGAAAGAGTCTCTAAGACTTGCTGCACAAAAGCTACCAGTTAAAACAAAGTTTGTAGTACGTAGAGATTACGTTGAGAAATAGTATATGAAAAATTCAGAGATTAAAGCTTTGTCTTTAGAAGAGCTGAAAGAGAAGCTTAATACGGAGCAGACAACTATGCAGACATTGCGTTTTGCACATGCTATTTCTCCGTTAGAAAATCCGATGAAAATCCGTGAGACGAAGAAATCTATCGCTCGTCTGAATACTGAGATTCGTCGCCGTGAAATTGAAGCTAACTCTTAATACTTAATAGAAATCATGGAAGAGAGAAATCTTAGAAAAGAAAGAAGTGGTAAGGTTGTTAGCAACAAGATGGACAAATCTATCACTGTACTTGTAGAAAGCAGAATGAAGCACCCGATGTACGGGAAGTTTGTTAGCAAGTCTACTAAGTTCATGGCGCACGACGAGAAAAATGAATGCAACATCGGTGATACCGTGCGCATCCAGGAAACACGTCCTCTTAGCAAGAGCAAAAACTGGCGTTTAGTAGAAATTATAGAAAGGGCTAAGTAAGATGATACAGCAGGAATCAAGATTAACAGTAGCTGATAACAGCGGTGCCAAAGAAGTTCTTTGCATCCGTGTATTAGGTGGAACTGGTAAAAAATACGCTTCTATCGGTGATAGAATTGTAGTAACTGTGAAGTCAGCCCTTTCATCTGGAAACGTTAAGAAAGGAACTGTTTCTAAAGCAGTTATTGTAAGAACAAAGAAAGAGATCAGAAGGAAAGACGGTTCTTATATCCGTTTCGACGATAATGCGGCTGTTCTTTTGAACGCAAACAACGAGCCACGTGGTACGCGTATCTTCGGACCGGTAGCACGCGAACTTCGTGAAAAGCAATTCATGAAAATTGTTTCGTTAGCACCTGAAGTTCTTTAATCACTAATTCAGAAATCAAGATGAATAAGAAAAAACTTCATGTAAATACTGGCGATACAGTTAAAGTAATAGCCGGTGACGAGCGCGGTAAGACAGGCCGCGTAACAGCTGTAAATATTGAGAAGCAAAAAGTAACCATTGAAGGACTTAACCTGGTAACGAAGCATTCTAAGCCAAGTGCCAAAAATCCTCAAGGTGGTATTACGAAAGTTGAGGCTCCTATTCATGCAAGCAACGTAGCTTTTGTTGATCCTAAAACTGGTAAAACGACGAAAGTTGGCAGCAGAAAGAACAGCGAAGGTAAATCAGAGCGTTATTCTAAAAAAACAGGAGAGGTAATCTAATATGGCAACTGCAAGATTTAAAGAAAAATATCAGAAGGAGGTTGTACCTGCGCTGAAAGAGAAGTTCCAGTATAAGAACATCATGCAGGTGCCTAAGATCACTAAGATCTCCATCAACAAAGGTATAGGCGCAGCAGTAGCTGACAAGAAGTTGGTTGACATCGGGGTAGAAGAATTAACTATTATCTCTGGTCAGAAAGCTGTCTCTACTATTGCTAAGAAATCAGTTTCTAACTTTAAATTGCGTGAAGGTATGCCTATCGGCGCCCGCGTAACGCTAAGAGGTCAGAAAATGTATGAGTTCCTGGATCGTCTTTTGACTATCGCACTTCCACGTGTTCGTGACTTCAGAGGTGTAAATGACAAAGGCTTTGACGGCAGAGGCAACTATACACTTGGTGTAAAAGAGCAGATCATCTTCCCAGAAATCAGCATCGATAAAGTAAAAGCCATCAGTGGTATGGATATCACTTTCGTAACGACAGCTCAGACTGACGAGGAAAGTTACGAACTGCTTAGAGCTTTTGGCATGCCTTTCACTAACATTAAGCATCAATAACAATGGCGAAAGAAGCAGTAAAAGCAAGAGAGCTTAAAAGACAAAAATTAGTAGCAAAGTATGCTGCTAAGCGAGCTGAACTAAAAGCAAAAGGTGATTACGAAGCATTAGATAAGCTTCCTAAGAACTCCTCCGCGGTAAGATTACACAACCGTTGCAAGCTTTCAGGAAGACCACGTGGTTATATGAGAAAATTCGGTATCTCACGTGTACTTTTCAGAGAGTTAGCTAATATGGGTAAGATTCCTGGAGTGACAAAGTCAAGCTGGTAATTTTTTCTTAACAAACTAAGAAAGAAGAAAAGATATTCGTATCTTTGCCGCTCGCTTAGAAAAAAGCATTCAAGATTTAAGTGATTCATAATGAACTCAGATCCAATAGCAGATTATTTAACTAGAGTGCGTAACGCTATCAAAGCGAACCACAGAGTAGTTGAAATACCATCTAGCAATATTAAAAAAGAGATTACAAAAGTATTGTACGAAAAAGGCTATATTCAAAGCTATAAGTTTGAAGATGCTGCTGTACAAGGCACTATTAAGATCGCTCTGAAGTATAACCCAACCACTAAGCAATCTGCTATTGTGAAACTTGAAAGGGTTAGTAAGCCAGGGCTTCGTAAGTACACTGGAAATGACAACCTCCCAAGAGTTCTCAATGGCTTAGGTGTAGCGATCTTGTCTACTTCAAAAGGTGTAATGACTGAAAAGGAAGCTAAGTCACTGAATGTAGGTGGCGAAGTATTATGTTACGTTTATTAATAGGAGGATAGACAATGTCACGTATAGGAAAATTGCCAATCGCTCTTCCAAACGATATCCAGGTTTCAGTGGGGAATGACAACGTTGTAACTGTCAAAGGACCGAAGGGTTCTTTGACAACAGCTGTTGACAAAGACATCATTGTAAAACAAGAAGATAACCAACTTGTTGTAGAACGTCCTACAGAGCAGAAGCGCCACAAAGCTATGCACGGGCTGTATCGTTCACTTATCAACAATATGATTGTTGGTGTAACACAAGGATACAAGGAGCAACTGGAATTAGTAGGTGTAGGTTATAAAGCAACGGTACAGGGAAATATTCTTGAACTGGCTTTAGGTTACTCACACAACATCTTTTTGGCCATGCCGGCTGAGGTTACAGCTACCGCTGTGACTGAAAAAGGTAAAGCTCCTGTTATCACGTTGGAGAGCAATGATAAGCAGTTGATCGGTCAGGTTGCTGCAAAAATCAGATCACTACGCAAAGTAGAGCCTTACAAAGGTAAAGGTATCCGTTTTGTTGGTGAAGTTGTAAGAAGAAAAGCTGGTAAAACAGCGTCTAAATAATCATCATCATGTCTGCTAATAAAGTACAAAGAAGACTTAGAATTAAGAGAAGTATCAGAAACAAGATTTCTGGTACTGCTGCTAGACCAAGATTATCTGTTTTTAGAAGCAATAAAGCTATCTATGCACAGATCATCGATGATACTGCAGGTAAAACTTTAGCGGCTGCCTCTTCTGCAAAGCTTGATGGTGTAACCAACGCTAACATTTCTGTATCCAACCTGGTTGGAAAAGAAATAGGTGCTAAAGCTGTTGAATTGGGCATTACACAGGTTGTGTTTGACCGCTCTGGCTATTTATACCACGGCAAAGTAAAATCATTGGCTGAAGGTGCTCGTGAAGCAGGCCTTAAATTCTAAGACGTTATGTTGAAAAATAATATTCGTAGTGTAAAGGCTAGCGAAATAGAGCTAAAAGAAAGAGTAGTAGCTATCAATCGCGTTGCCAAAGTAGTTAAAGGTGGTAGAAGATTCAGTTTCGCAGCTATTGTAGTTGTAGGAGATGGTAACGGTGTAGTAGGTTACGGCTTAGGTAAAGCCAATGAGGTAACAGACGCCATTGCTAAAGGAATCGATGACGCGAAGAAGAACTTGGTAAAAGTTCCTTTGTATCATCATACAGTACCTCATGCTATGGAAGGCAAGTACTCCGGTGGTTATGTGCTTGTTAAGCCAGCTGCTGCAGGTACAGGTGTTATTGCAGGTGGTGCAATGCGTGCTGTTTTAGAGAGTGCCGGTATTAAAGACGTACTGTGCAAGTCTAAAGGTTCTTCTAACCCACACAACGTGGTAAAAGCAACTTTTGACGCGCTTTCTAAAATGCGTGATCCATTGGCAGTAGCTCAGCAGCGAGGTGTTAATCTACAGAAAGTATTTAACGGTTAATTAAGATGGCTCAAGTTACAATCACACAAGTAAAAAGCATAATTGACAGACCAAAGAGCCAGAAGCTGACTATTCAAGCCCTGGGTCTTGGCAAGATCAATAAATCAGTAACTGTTGAAAAAACTCCTCAGATTGCTGGTATGATTAACAAGGTTCATAATTTAGTAGAAGTAAAAGACATTTAACATGTATCTGAATACATTAAAACCTGCAGAAGGATCTATAAAGAATAGAAAGAGAATAGGCAGAGGTACTGGCTCAGGTAGAGGTGGAACTTCTACCAGAGGACACAAAGGTGCTAAGTCGCGCTCTGGCTATTCCCAGAAATCCGGCTTTGAAGGTGGTCAGATGCCGCTTCAGAGACGTGTTCCTAAATTTGGCTTTAAAAATATCAACAGAGTTGAATATAAAGCAATCAATTTAGATGTTCTGGAGTCATTGGCAGCAGAGACTAACGAAAAAGTTCTTAACTTTGATTTCTTCAAGGCACACGGTTTGGTGTCTAAGAATGATAAAGTGAAAGTCTTAGGTAGAGGAGAGATTTCGAAGGCTGTAGAAGTACACGCTCATGCTTTTTCTCAGACTGCCATATCATCCATTGAAAAAGCAGGCGGTAAAACAGTAGCTCTTTAATCTTTATGAAGAAGTTTATAACAACTATTAAGAACATTTTTGCTATCGATGACCTGAGAGTACGAATTCTCAATACGATCGGGTTTATAGCTATTTTTAGATTAGGTTCTTATGTTGTTCTTCCTGGTGTAGACCCTAACCAACTAAAAGCTAACACGGCCGGAATATTTGGTCTGTTAGATACTTTCTTAGGTGGAGCATTTAGCAATGCTTCCATCTTTGCGTTAGGTATTATGCCATATATTTCGGCTTCTATCGTATTGCAGCTACTCACAATCGCTGTTCCTTATTTTCAAAAAATGCAGAAGGAGGGTGAGTCTGGTAGAAAAAAAATCAACCAAATCACCCGAGTTCTTACCATCGTTATCACACTCGCTCAGGCAGTAGGCTTCGTAGCAACCATTAACAGCGAGGCTATTGTGATCAATACCACTCTCTTTACAATCACTTCCATGATTGTTCTGACATCCGGCACAATCTTCTGTATGTGGCTTGGTGAAAGAATAACAGATAAAGGAATAGGAAACGGTATATCTATGCTGATCATGATCGGTATAATATCACGATTCCCGGGTGCAATTGTAGCCGAGGGTTTGTCAAAAGAGCTGAATGGCGCCCTTTTATTCATGTTTGAATTAGTGGTTCTGTTCTTTGTAGTAATGTCTGTTGTAATGCTTACACAGGCTGTCAGAAGAATACCAGTGCAGTACGCGAAGCAGGTAGGGGGAAGTTCGCTTTACAGTGGCCAACGCCAGTTTATACCTTTAAAAGTGAATGCTGCCGGTGTAATGCCAATCATTTTTGCACAATCTTTGATGTTCCTGCCTTCGATGTTAGCATCCATATGGGCAGACACTAATGAAACAGCGAGCTACATTGGTGCTACCTTCTCTGACTTCACGTCTTGGCAGTACAATGTTGTTTTCGGTCTGATGATCCTAGTATTTACTTATTTCTATACAGCGATAAGTGTTAACCCTAATCAAATTGCAGATGATCTGAAGAGAAGTGGTGGTTTTGTGCCAGGTGTAAAGCCAGGTCGCGCTACTTCCGAATACATTGATAATATACTTACCAAGATAACATTGCCAGGTGCTATTTACCTGGCACTGGTTGCGATCTTCCCATCTATTGCTATGCTGTTAGGTGTAACAAGAGAATTTTCACAGTTCTTTGGGGGTACTTCGCTGATCATTATGGTGGGTGTTGTACTGGATACGCTACAGCAAATTGAAAGTTATTTACTAATGCGTCATTATGATGGTATGATGAAATCCGGTAAGCTCAGAGGCCGAACCGAGAACATCGCCATGGTATCCTAATAAATGGTATTTTACAAGACCGAAGAAGAAATTGAGCTAATTCGCCAGAGTGCTTTAATACTAAGTAAAGCACATGGCGAAATAGCTCTTCTTATAAAGGAGGGAGTCTCTACTGCCACGCTCGACAAAAGAGCGGAAGAGTTTATAAACGATAACGGAGCTGTCCCTTCCTTCAAAAATTACAACGGGTTTCCTTATAGCCTTTGTATCTCAGTTAATTCAACAGTAGTTCACGGAATGCCGGGTAACTATATTTTGAACGATGGGGATGTAATCTCTGTTGATGCTGGAGTTTACTACAAAGGTTTTCATAGTGACTGTGCCTATACGCATGCTGTAGGTGAAGTTTCGGAGGAGGTAGCCCAGTTATTGACAGTAACAAAAGAGTCTTTGTATAGGGGGATTGACAAAGCTGTTGTTGGTTCGAGGATTGGAGATGTTGGTTTTGCTATTCAACAATATGCTGAAAGCTTTGGGTATGGTGTTGTAAGAGAATTGGTGGGACATGGTATAGGTAAAAGCCTGCACGAGTCACCAGAGGTTCCTAACTACGGCAAGCGTGGCCAAGGATTGAGATTACAAGATGGTCTTGTCTTAGCGATCGAGCCCATGATCAACCTGGGTACACGGTACATAGTCCAGGAAGATGATGGGTGGACGATCCGAACAAGAGATAATAAACCATCAGCTCATTTTGAGCACACAGTAGTAATACGTAAAGATAAAGCAGAAGTATTAACAACTTTTGATTACATAGATAAAGTTAAAAATCAATAAATGGCGAAGCAGTCCTCTATCGAACAAGACGGAACAATTATAGAAGCGTTATCCAATGCAATGTTCCGGGTAGAGTTAGAAAATGGTCATCAGGTAGTTGCTCATATCTCAGGAAAAATGAGAATGAACTATATCAAGATCTTACCTGGCGACAGAGTTAAACTGGAGATGTCTCCATACGATTTAACGAAGGGTAGAAT
>NZ_JSYF01000432.1:0-14295 GCF_054824225.1 Pontibacter sp. HJ8 | reverse complement strand
GTTAACCGCAAACCCATTGTTCCATCAGAGCAGGAGCTGCTTGAAAACAGCCGTTCCCGCAGTGCTAAACTCAGAATTGCCGAGAAAAAATAACGAATGAGAAGAAGTAACAGCTAAGCACTAGCTCAAATAAATAATTCACTATGGCTCCTAACCTTATGACAAAGAAAGCTGCCGCACCAAAAGGCAATTCGGTGCGTGTGAGGCCGGAGGAGAAGCCAAAGGCCAAAGTAGAGAAAGCAAAAAAAAACGGCTTTAGTCTGTTTAAGTTGCTGGATAAGTATACCAATGTTGATTTTTTGTTTCAGGAAGGGGTGCCCACCAAGTACCTGCCGCACGTTCTTTTCCTGACAGGTATTACCCTTTTCTATATCGGCAACACACACTACGCCGAAAAAACCATCCGCAGGATTGCCAAGATCAAAGTAGAGACAGAAGACCTGCGGGCCGATTATACGACGCTGAAGTCAGATTATATGGAGGCCAGCAAACAGTCAGAAGTGGCGCGCAATGTGGCACCGCTGGGCCTGATAGAAAGTTCATCTCCACCTTATCAAGTCATAGTACCTGTAGATGAATATTAAGAAATCCATAGTAGTCCGTGTGCGGGTGGCCTTTCTGTTCATCTGCCTTTTTGCGTGCGCTATAGTTTATAAGATCGTGCAGATACAGTTTCTGGACGGTTCCAAGTGGAAACAGATCTCAAAAGAGCGCCGCATCCGCTACCAGCCCGTGCTGGCAACGCGCGGCAATATTTATTCGGACAACGAGAGTATACTGGCTACTTCGCTGCCTTTTTACCGGGTAGCGTTTGATCCAACCATTGCAGAGGCAGGTGCCTTCAATACCGGCATCGACTCACTGTCCATGCTGCTGTCGCGCTTTTACCGCGACCAGTCGCCGGAGTACTACCGTCGCAAGATCAAGAATGCCCGTCATGCCGGCAGAAGGTATATCCGGCTGAACAGCCGCCAGATCAACTACCAGGATAAAAAGATGATGTCCAGGTGGCCGATCTTCCGGGCGGGTAAGAACAAAGGTGGCGTGATCTTCGAGAAAGTGGAGAAGCGGTTTAAGCCGTTTGGACTGCTGGCAGAACGCACGATCGGCTTCATTAACGAAGATAAGAACGGCGCCGGGCTGGAATTCAGCTTCAACGGTGACCTGGCCGGAACAGACGGGGAGGCCTTGTTTGAGCGTATAGCAGGGGGCAATAAGCCGATCTACGACGGCACGGAAGTGGCACCGCAGAACGGCTACGACATCAAAACCACCCTGGATATCAACCTGCAGGATGTGGCGGAGAATGCCCTGTATAAAGCGTTGGTAGAGAAAAACGCGGACTACGGTTGTGTGATCCTGATGGAAGTGAAAACGGGTGAGATCAAGGCCATGGTGAACCTGGGTAAAACCAAGGGTGGTTACATCGAGGATTATAATTATGCGGTGGGTAACCAGGGGCGTACAGAGCCGGGTTCTACGTTTAAGCTGGCATCGATGATGGCCTTGTTTGAGCATACGGATCAGCAGCTGGAAGACACCGTGGATACAGGCAATGGCTCCTACCGCATCCGGAATACCACGATGACGGACGTGAAAATCGGTGGGTATGGCAAGCTCACGACGCTGGAGGTATTTGAGAAATCTTCTAACATAGGGATAGCCAAGCTGATCCAGGAAAACTTCGGGGACGATCCGCAGGCATTTGTGGGCTACCTGAACAAGTTTGGCCTGGGCAGTACGCTCGGTTTCCAGATGGATGGCGAAGCAAGGCCTTATATCAAGAATCCGCAGGATAAGAACTGGTACGGCACGACGCTGACCTCTATGTCCATCGGGTATGAAATGAAACTGTCGCCGTTGCAGACGCTGGCCCTATACAATGCAGTGGCAAACAACGGCGTGAAAGTGCAGCCGATCATCGTGAAAGAGATTCGCCGGGCAGACCAGGTAATCCAGACGTTCCAGACGCGTGTGCTGAACGAGAAAATTGCCTCGGATGCCACCCTCAAGAAAGTGCGGACCATGCTGGAAGGCGTGGTGCAGAACGGCACGGCCAGGAACGTAAAAAGTGCTGATTATAAGATAGCCGGCAAAACAGGTACAGCGCGGAAGGTGAAAGACGGGAAGTATGTGAGGCTATACTCTACTTCCTTTGCGGGCTACTTCCCGGCAGATAATCCAAAGTATAGCTGCATCGTGATCATAGACAGTCCGCGGGGCGTGAATGTGTATGGTGGTGACGTAGCAGCACCGGTGTTCAAGGAACTGGCCGATAAGGCGTATGCGCGCGACCTGGCCATGCACCAGCCCTTGCATGCCCGTGTGGTGCCCAATAAAGATAGCCTTCCCCTGCTGAAAGCCGGCAGCTTTGATGACCTGAGCCTGATCTGTAACCAGATCGGTATCAGCCATCAAACGGCTACCACCGACGAGGAATGGGTGCGGGTAACACCACAGCGGCGCTCCTTCAAGTTCGAACCGAATCCGATAATGGGAGGCCAGGTGCCGGATGTAACGGGAATGACCTTGCGGGATGCTTTATACATATTGGGGAATCAGCACCTGAAAGTTAGTGTGGAAGGTGCCGGCAAGCGTGTTGTCAAGCAGTCTGTACAACCCGGCGCCGAAATAGAAAAAGGAAGTAAAATAACGATAATACTAAGTTAATGCAGTTGCTGCAGGATATACTGAAAGACGTAACCGTGCTGGAAAGCCACGGCCCGCTCGATGTACAGGTAGAGGCGATCACGTTCGATTCGCGTCAGGTACAGGAAGGGGTTGTGTTTGTTGCCATGCGGGGGGTGCAGGTGGATGGCCATGCCTTTGTGGCGAAAGCTGCAGCGGCGAACGCTGTCGCGGTCGTATGCGAAGAGTTGCCAGAGGAGTTAGTACCTGCTGTTACCTATGTGAAAGTAGAAAACAGTGGCCAGGCACTGGGGCAGATGGCCTCGGCCTTTTATGGCCAGCCGTCTAAAAAGCTGAAGCTGATCGGGGTAACCGGTACCAACGGAAAAACCACGTCTGTTACACTTTTGCATAAGCTGTTCCGGGAGCTGGGTTACCACGTGGGGATGATCTCCACAGTGCAGAACCAGATCGATGAAGAAGTGATTCCGGCCACGCATACCACGCCCGATGCCGTATCGCTGAACGCGCTGCTGGACAGGATGGTAAAGGCAGGCTGTGCTTACTGCTTCATGGAAGTAAGCTCACACGCCATGGTGCAGCAACGGGTGGCCGGTATTCAGTTTGCCGGAGGGTTGTTTACCAATATTACCCACGACCATCTGGACTACCACCAGACCTTTGACGAGTACATCAAAGCGAAAAAGCTCTTTTTTGATGGCTTGCCGGCAGGCGCTTTTGCCCTCATAAATGCCGATGACAAACGTGGTCCGGTGATGGTGCAGAATACGAAGGCCACGGTCAAGTATTTTTCATTGCGCAAAGTGACTGACTTCAGGGCGCGCCTGATTGACAACACCCTGCAGGGGCTCCACCTGGAAATAGAGGGGCATGAGATCTGGTGCAAACTGATCGGCGCTTTCAATGCCTACAACCTGCTGGGAGCCTATGGCGTGGCGGTGTTACTGGAGGAGGATCCCGTAGAGGCATTGACCATACTCTCGAGCCTGGATACGGCGGCGGGTCGCTTCGATTACCTCGTTTCCGAAACGGAACAAATTACAGGTATAGTGGATTATGCCCACACGCCGGACGCACTGGAGAACGTGCTCAACACGATTCAGCAGATCCGGACGCCTTTGCAAACCGTGATCACGGTGGTGGGGTGTGGCGGAAACAGGGACGCCGGCAAGCGCCCGGTGATGGCAGACATTGCGTGCCGCCTGAGTGATAAGGTGATCCTGACCTCAGATAATCCGCGCTTCGAAGAGCCGCAGGCAATACTCGAAGACATGCAGAAAGGTGTGAAACCGCTGGATTTCAAGAAAACATTATCGGTGCTGGACCGCAGGGAGGCCATTCGAACGGCCTGTATGCTGGCTGGTAAAGAAGATATCATACTGGTGGCCGGAAAAGGGCATGAGACATACCAGGAAATAAAAGGGGTACGCTACCCTTTTGATGATAAACAGGTGCTGCAGGAAACGTTGCAGCAGCTCGGCAAATAACTATTAAACAAACTTGTAAGAATCACTTAAGTCACAGAATACAGTTTAAATGCTCTACCACCTTTTTACATACCTTGATCGCGAGTACGACCTTCTGGGAGCCGGTGTATTTCAATACATCTCTTTCAGGGCAGGTATGGCAACCATGGTGTCACTGCTGATCGCGATGATCTTTGGTGGCAGACTGATCAAAGTATTGCAGCGCAAGCAGGTAGGCGAAAGTATACGCGACCTCGGCCTCGAAGGACAGATGGAAAAGAAAGGCACTCCGACCATGGGTGGCCTGATTATCCTGCTGGCTATCCTGGTGCCGACGCTGCTTTTTGCCCGGCTCGACAACATCTACATCCAGCTGATGCTGGTTTCGACGGTATGGCTGGGGCTCATCGGCTTCCTGGATGATTATATCAAGGTCTTCAGGAAGAACAAAGAAGGACTGGCTGGAAAATTTAAGGTTCTGGGTCAGATAGGATTAGGAATTATTGTGGGGTTGACCCTATACTTTAGTGATGATGTTGTCGTAAGACAGTACATTTTCTCTGACGGCTCCACCTCGGCAGTCAATGCTTCCAGCAAGTGGGTGGATGTAAAATCCATGATTACGACGATTCCTTTCCGTAAAAATAACGAACTCGATTACTGCAATTTATTCTCTTTTGCCGGACCCCTTTTCTCGGACTGGACCTGCTACCTGTATATCCCGTTTGTGATCCTGGTGATCACGGCGGTATCGAACGGGGCTAACATTACGGATGGGATCGATGGGCTGGCAGCCGGAACCTCCGCTATCATCGGATTGACGCTGGCCATTTTTGCCTGGATTTCCGGTAACACCATTTTTGCGGATTACCTCGACATCATGTTCATCCCGAATTCGGGTGAACTGACCATCTTCTGTCTGGCTTTTGTGGGAGCCTGCGTGGGTTTCCTGTGGTATAACTCGTACCCGGCGCAGGTGTTCATGGGCGATACGGGCAGTCTGGCCATTGGCGGTATTATCGCCGTGCTGGCGCTGATCGTGCGCAAGGAACTGTTGATCCCGATCCTGTGCGGCATTTTCCTGATCGAAAATCTGTCCGTGATGCTGCAGGTAAGTTACTTTAAGTATACCCGGAAGAAGTATGGCGAAGGGCGTCGCATCTTCAAAATGTCGCCGCTCCACCACCACTACCAGAAGAACGGCTACCATGAGTCCAAGATCGTGTCACGCTTCTGGATCGTGGGCATCATGCTGGCGATCCTGACACTGGCAACCTTGAAACTGAGATAGGGCACTAAGAAAAAGAACTATGAAACTAGCGATACTAGGTGCGGGAGAAAGCGGAGTAGGAGCTGCCTTGCTGGCGAAGGCAAAGGGGCTGGAGGTGTTCGTGTCAGATATGGGGCAGATCAAGGAGGTCTACAAAGCCAAGCTGGCAACAGCAGCCATACCTTTCGAGGAAGGCACCCATACCTTCGATCGCATTCTGGAAGCAAACGAAATAGTAAAGAGCCCGGGTATACCGGACAAGGCACCCATTATTCAGGAGGCCCTGCAGCGTCAGATCCCGGTAATATCCGAGATCGAGTTTGCCGGCAGGTATACGGATGCCAAATTTATCTGCATCACCGGCACAAATGGTAAAACGACCACCACCCTGCTGACTTACCACCTGCTGAAAAGCGCCGGTATAGACGTAGGGCTGGCAGGAAACATAGGAGAGAGCCTCGCAGAGAAGGTTATAGATAACAAGCATGCCTATTATGTTGTGGAGCTGAGTAGTTTTCAGCTCGACAACATGTACCAGTTCAAGGCACACATCGGTGTACTGCTCAACATTACGCCCGATCACCTGGACAGGTATGGATACGATATAAACAAATACGCTGCATCTAAACTGCGGGTCGCGCAGAACATGAGTGGCGCGGACTATTTTATCTACAATGCTGATGATGATACTATCCGTAATGCGTTTGATTCTGCGTCTTTTGGCGGAACCACAGTCCCATTCTCGCTACAAGGGAAAGAGGGTGCAAAGGTCTTTTTCGAAGGATCACATGTAAAAGTGGAAGTTCGCTTCTTTGAAGGAGAGGTGGACACTGCGAAATCTGCCCTGATCGGAAAACACAACCAGTACAACACGATGGCTGCAGTGGCCATCGCCAAGCTGGTGGGAGTCGAAGACAGCCAGATTGAACAGGCACTGGAGACATTTGAGAATGCCGATCACCGCTTGCAGCCCGTAGGAGTGGCCAAAGAAGTCACCTACATCAACGACTCCAAAGCCACCAATGTCGAAGCCGTATGGTACGCACTGGAAGGTATAAAGCAGCCCATCATCTGGATCGCAGGCGGAGTCGACAAAGGCAATGATTACAGCGCGCTGGAAGAGCTGGCACGGGAGAAAGTGAAAGTGCTGGTTTGCCTGGGCAAAGACAATGAGAAGCTGAAGCAGTCGTTTGGCCGCATCGTGCCGATCATTGCCGAAACCACTTCCATCGAATACGCTGTGCGGCTAAGCCGTTCCCTGGCCGTTCCGGGAGATGTGGTGCTGTTGTCGCCGGCCTGTGCCAGTTTTGATTTGTTTAACAACTACGAACACCGGGGGCAGCGCTTCCGGGAGGCAGTAGAAAAAATAGTATTGAAAAAATAGAATAGTGTACACTTTTAGCCAAAGGTAACATGATCAAACAATGGATGCAGCAGAACCTAAAAGGGGATGCGGTGCTTTGGGGCATCGTCTTGTCCTTCTCGCTTATCAGCGTGGCTGTCGTGTATTCAGCTACGGGTACCCTGGCGTATAAACAACAGGACGGCAATACCGAGTACTTCCTCTTCAAGCACTCCTCCCTGATCGTGATCGGGATGGCTTTCATGTGGTTTGCCCATAAGATCAATTACCGTTATTACTCCAGGCTATCGCTGGTGGCGCTTATTTTGTCGGTTCCGCTGTTGTTGTTTACCTATCTATATGGTTCCAACATCAACGAAGCATCCCGTTGGATCACCATCCCGGTGATCAACCAGACGTTTCAGCCTTCTGACCTGGCCAAGTTGGCGCTGATCTCCTACCTGGCCAGCATGCTTTCCAAAAAGCAGCATGTGCTCGATGACTGGAAAAAGAATCTGGTGCCCATTTTTATCTGGACGACTGTTATCTGTGCCCTTATCGCGTTGACCAATACCTCGACAGCGGTGTTGCTTTTTATTACCTGTCTGCTCCTGATGTTTATCGGGCGTGTTCCGATAAAATCGTTGGCCGCATTTGTGTTGATCGGCGTTATGGCTGGCGGTACGGCGCTGGCCCTGGGTCAACGCCTGGACACGGCCATCAGCCGCGTGGAAGACTTTATGGATCCTACGGAAACGGCTTTTCAGCTGGAGCAGTCTTACATTGCCATCGCCACCGGCGGCTTGGTAGGCAAAGGACCCGGTAACAGCGATCAGCGCGATATCCTGCCGCACCCTTACTCGGATTTTATTTATGCGATCATTTTGGAAGAATATGGCCTGATAGGAGGGGTGTTGGTGTTGTTCCTATACCTGGCGCTCCTTTACCGGGGCCTGGTCACCGTCAATAAGAGCAATGGCGCATTCGGAGGGTTGCTATCTGCAGGCCTTAGTTTCAGCCTCGTGATTCAGGGTATGATCAATATGGGGGTGGCCGTCGGATTGGGACCAATTACCGGTTTACCGCTGCCGCTGCTGAGCATGGGGGGGACCTCGCTTATTTTTACCGGTATCTCCATTGGGATCATCCTGAGTGTGAGCCGTACCGAAAGTGATCTGGAACGCGCTGCTTTGGGCGTTCCTGTAAACAGTCCACCCAAAAAAGCATCGGTGAATGGCTGAGCGTAACAGACCATATCGCATCATCATCAGCGGGGGCGGCACCGGCGGGCACATCTACCCGGCCATTGCCATTGCCAACCAGGTCAAGGCGGTGAGCCCTGATTCGGAGATCCTGTTTGTAGGTGCGATCGGGCGTATGGAAATGACGCGGGTGCCGGAAGCAGGCTATAAAATTGTAGGCCTCTGGATCAGCGGATTACAGCGCCGCCTGACCCTGGACAATCTCTCTTTCCCCTGGAAGGTGATCTCCAGTATCCGGATGTCGCATAAAATCATCCGGGATTTTATGCCCGATGCGGTAGTAGGAGTAGGAGGCTATGCCAGCGGCCCCCTGTTGTATGCGGCTACGTCGCGTAAGATACCGGCCCTGATACAGGAGCAGAATTCCTATGCCGGCATCACCAATAAGTTGCTGGCCAAGCGGGTGCAGAAAATATGTGTGGCTTACAAGAACATGGATGCCTTCTTCCCGGCCGAAAAGCTGGTGATAACGGGCAACCCGGTTCGGAAAGATATTATGGAGCTCGAAGGCAAGCGCCGGGAGGCCTTGCTGCACTTCGGACTGACTTCTGAAAAGAAAACCATACTGGTGATAGGCGGAAGCTTGGGCGCCAGAACGATAAACCAAAGTATAGCGGCTGGGCTGCCTACTCTTGTGGAGGCAGGCTACCAGCTGATCTGGCAAACGGGCAGAGCATTTTATCCACAGGCACAGGAGCTCGAAAAGCCATTTTCCAACGCAGGTATACGCACCTTCGATTTCATTCGGCAGATGGATTTGGCCTATGCCGCCGCCGATGTAGTGGTTTCCAGAGCCGGGGCGCTTTCGATTTCGGAGCTGTGCCTGGCCGGGAAGCCAAGTATATTGGTGCCTTCGCCGAATGTGGCCGAAGACCATCAAACTAAAAACGCCATGTCGCTGGTGCAGGAGCAGGCCGCCCTATTGGTCCGCGACGCTGAAGCGCAGCAACAGCTTATGCCTGCTGCCTTGGCACTGGCCGGCAACGAGGCAGAGCAGCATCGTCTGTCGCAGCACATACTGAAACTGGCGCGGCCAAATGCCGCTGTTGATATTGTAAACGAACTGTTAAAACTGATCAAGTGAGACTGGAAGACTATAGGTACATCTATTTCCTGGGCATCGGCGGTATCGGCATGAGTGCCATTGCCCGTTGGTTCCATGCCAAGGGTTTTCCGGTATGGGGCTACGACAAAACCCGTACGCCGCTCACCGAAGCACTGGAGCAGGAAGGTATACAGGTGCATTATGAAGATGATGTGAACCAACTGCCGCAGGAAATCCGGACAGACAAAGCCGCGACATTGGTGGTGCTGACACCGGCTATACCTGCCGAGCATACCGAATGGGCCTACCTCAGAGAACAAGGGTATACCATCAAGAAGCGTTCGGAAGTACTGGGCATCATCACTGCATCTGCCTATACCATCGCGGTAGCAGGTACGCATGGCAAAACGACCACTTCCTCTATCGTGACGCACCTGCTGCACCACGCCGGAGTCGACTGTTCCGCTTTCCTGGGAGGTATAGCCACCAACCTGAACTCCAACCTGCTGATCGGTAAGGGGGATGCGGGCCGGGAGCTGGTAGTAGTAGAAGCAGACGAATACGACCGTTCTTTCCTTACACTTTTTCCAGATATCGCCATCGTGACTTCGGCCGACCCGGATCACCTCGATATCTATGGGGATAAGGAAGAAATGATCCGCGGATTTCAGCAGTTTATCAGCCAGATCAAGCCCGGCGGGTACCTGATTCTGCAGGACAGCACGGATCCTAGTCTGACAGATAAAGTACAGCAAGGAGTGCGTGTGATCCGGTATAGCCTGGAGCAGGGGGATGCCCGTGTGCAGCACGTGGAAATTGACGGACACCGGTTTAGTTTCAATGCCGAAACTCCGCTCGGTAACATAGCCCATCTGCGCCTCGGATTGCCTGGTTTTCACAACGTGGAGAACGCCCTGGCAGCCCTGGTAGTAGGACAGATTCTAGAGATTCCGGCTGCGGCGCTGGCAGCTGGTATAGAGAGCTTTAGAGGCGTAAAGCGCCGCTTTGAGATCGTATATGAAGGAGAGGGGAAAGTGTTCATTGACGACTATGCACACCATCCCAAAGAGATCAGTGCTTTCATGAATTCCCTGCGTGCGATCTACCCGGACAAGAAGCTAAAAGTGATATTTCAGCCGCACCTGTTTACCCGCACGCGCGACTTCGCAGATGAGTTTGCCGAGAGCCTGAGCAAGGCCGATGAACTGGTGCTGCTCGACATTTATCCGGCCCGGGAAAAGCCTATTGCAGGCGTGACTTCGCAGATGATTCTGGAGCGTGTTTCAGGCCCCGAAAAGTACTTGTTGCGAAAGGAAGAAATGCTGCAAAATCTGCGGGAAAACCCGGATTTTGAGGTGCTGGCAACAGTTGGAGCTGGCGATATCGATACATTGGTCAAGCCTATTAAAATATTTTTAGAAAATAACTGAGATGGGCTTGAATAGTAAAATAAAATCTTTAATTTTTGCAGGTTGTAGCATCGTGACAATCGGGGCGCTGGCCGGATTTGCTTCTTCGCGGCAAAATGAAAAAAAGTGTGAAAATGTTTCAATAAAAATTGATAATGAGTACAATAATTACTTTATTGGAGAAGATGAAGTAAGGGATCTGCTCACCCGCGAAGGGGAGCGAAAATTAGAGGGGTTGCCGAACCAGATTATTGACCTGAAGAACCTCGAAAAACGCATCGAAGCACACAGTTTTGTCAAAGAAGCCGATGTGTTCAGAGGACTGGATGGCAACATTCATGTAAGCATAAAACAAAACAGGCCTATAGCTAGAATTATACGACCAGATCAAGATGTCTACATTGATTCGGAGGGAAATATTCTGCCTCTCTCTGACAGATATACCGCTCGTGTAATACCTATTATGAAGTCTTCCGCTGGCAAAGCGTTTGGCAGGGATTTCTTCCAGGACTCAACAGGCCAAGCATACCTTTCCTTGCTTCAGTTCATCGAGAACGATCAGTTTTGGAAAGCACAGCTAGCACAGATGCAGATTGATGCCAAGGGCAAAGTTTCTTTTCTGCCACAGGTAGGGGAGCATACCATCGAATTTGGAGAGCCGGAACAGACGGAAGAGAAATTTAAAAAGTTAATGACCTTTTATAAAGAGGTGCTGCCCGTGATGGGATGGGACAAATATAAGAGAGTCAATGTGGAGTACGAAGATCAGATAATTTGTGAATAACATATACAGAGTATGCAGAACGACAAAATAGTAGTAGGCTTGGACATCGGCACAACCAAAGTTTGCGCACTTGTTGGTCGGAAGAATGAGTATGGAAAGCTGGAGATCCTGGGGATGGGCAAAGCCCTGTCCGAAGGGGTGGTGCGCGGTATTGTCAGCAACATCGACAAGACCGTAGAGGCGATAAAGAAAGCAATCCGCCAGGCTGAGGAACAATCGGGTATCAACATTGGGGTCGTGAACGTAGGTATAGCCGGGCAGCACATCAAAAGCCTGCAACACAACGGCAGCATCACGCGGCAGGTAACCGATCATGAGATCACTGTGGATGACGTGAACCGTCTCACCAACGACATGTATCGCCTGGTGACCCCTCCGGGAAGCGAGATCATCCATGTCATGCCGCAGGAGTATAAAGTGGATTACGAAGAAGGCATCATAGACCCGGTGGGTATGTCCGGCGTGCGTCTGGAAGGCAACTTCCACATCATCACCGCGCAGTCGAATGCCATCAACAACATCAACAAATGTATTTCCCGTGCCGGCCTGGAGATTGACAACCTGATCCTGGAGCCCCTGGCTTCCTGCATGTCCGTGCTGAGCGAGGAGGAGAAAGAAGCAGGTGTCGCCTTGGTAGACATTGGTGGTGGCACAACGGACCTGGCGATCTTCAAAGACAATATTATCCGCCATACGGCAGTTTTACCTTTCGGCGGTAATATCATTACGTCTGATATCAAGCAGGGCTGCATGGTCATGCAAAACCAGGCCGAGCAGTTGAAAGTGAAGTTCGGGAAAGCAATTGCCGACGAAGCTTCTGATAATGAGATAGTTTCGATTCCGGGACTGCGGGACCGCACACCGAAAGAAATTTCCTTGAAAAACCTTGCATATATTATAGAAGCAAGGATGGAGGAAATAGTGGAACTCATCTATGCTGAGATTGTTAGGTCAGGATACTCCAACAGCCTGGCAGCCGGCATTGTGATCACCGGAGGGGGCGCACAACTGCAGAACCTGGTACAACTGGTGGAGTACATCACCGGAATGGATACCCGCATTGGCTATCCGAATGAACACCTGGGTAAATCCAAGGTGGACGCTGTTAAAAGCCCGATGCATGCCACAGGGGTAGGCCTGGTGCTAGCAGGTTACCAGTCGCTGGACCAGCGTACGGCAAACATGATAGAAGTACCTCAGCAGGTAGAGTATAAAAAACCTGTCACAAAAACGGTCAGCAAGGATGGGAGCGGAATCGGTCTCTTCCAGAAGCTGAAAGGCTTTTTGTCAGATGATATAGACAACGACAAGCAAAATTATTAGAAACCCATTATAGCAGGAGATTTTAGTATGACTTCAATGTACAGTTTTGACCTGCCGGCTAGCGGTAAGTCCATCATTAAGGTGATTGGCGTCGGGGGCGGTGGCAGCAACGCGGTAAACCATATGTATAGCCAGGGTATCAAAGATGTGGAGTTTGTGATCTGTAATACAGACATGCAGGCTCTGAAAAGCAGCAGTGTGCCCAACAGATTACAGATAGGCCTGAACCTGACGGAAGGACTTGGCGCGGGTGCCAATCCTGAGAAAGGCAAACATGCTGCCCTGGAGAGCAAGGAAGAGATACGCGAGCTGCTGAGCCATGATACCAAAATGGTGTTTATCACGGCCGGTATGGGTGGTGGTACGGGTACAGGTGCTGCTCCGGTCATTGCTAAAGTTGCCAAAGAACTGGGTATACTAACGGTAGGTATCGTAACTGCTCCTTTCGTTTTCGAAGGAAAGAAGAAAAAGATAGCTGCTGAGAATGGTATCAAGGAACTGAGCGAAAACTGCGACACGATACTGGTTATCCTCAATGATAAGCTGCGCGAAATGTTCGGTAACCTGACCATTCGCGAAGCGTTTGCCAAGGCCGACAACGTGCTGACAACAGCCGCCAAATCAATTGCTGAAATTATCACCGTTACAGCGGAAGTGAACGTCGACTTTGAAGACGTGAAAACTGTAATGAAAGATTCTGGAGCTGCAGTGATGGGTTCTGCAACTACAGAAGGTGAAGGCCGCGCCCTGCGTGCTGCCGAAGAAGCACTTTCATCTCCTTTGCTCAATAACACCGACATTCACGGTGCTCAGAAAATTTTGCTTTCGATTATGTCGGGTGAGCAGGCTGAGCTGGAAATGGATGAACTGACTGAGATCACCGAGTATATCCAGGACAAAGCCGGCCAGGAAGCTGAAGTTATCTTCGGTCATGGTATTGATTCTTCACTGGGTCAAAGCATCCGAGTGACTGTTATCGCTACTGGTTTTGCTGCTGATGCCGAGGCGATCATTGAGCCAAGAAAAACGGTATTTGACCTGGAGAGCCAAAAAAAAATTGAAGTAGCTGAGCCTGTAAAGGCAGAAGCTACTGAAGTGGTGAATTTTGTTGCCAAGCCGGCCCCAGCGCCTGTTGCCGCTGCTCCTCAGCAGCCTGTTGCCCCTCAGTACGATGTGCGCAGACCGATTGCTGAGCAGCCACAGCAACCGCAGGCGCCGCAGCAGTCACAACAGCAGCAAATTATTCCACAGCAGCCCCAGCGCGTAGTTTTCGAACTGGACGGGTTTACGGCTCAGGATAACAACGCGGGCTATACCGCTTCGCGTGTTGAAGATGACTTTGCTACGCGCGAAGCGCTCCGCAAAGCCGAAGAGCACGAACTGATGCAGCGCAGAGCCCAGGAAAGACGGGATCGTCTCCGAATGCTAAGCTCTGAGATCACGACAGAGGCCATCAAGGAGAAACTGGATGTACCGGCTTACCTGCGTCGCAATGTGGCCCTGGATAACGTGGTACACTCGTCGGAGCGTAACATCTCTCGTTTCAATCTGAACGATGACAATGAAATATTAGGCGACAACCGTTTCCTGCACGATAACGTCGACTAAGCTTTGTTTCTGATACAAACCAAAAGAGCCTGTAACGAAAGTTACGGGCTCTTTTGGTTATACCTGTTTCCTATGATAGGGGATGCAGGACGCAAAGCGGACAAGACCTAGGTATAGGTATAGGTATAGGTATAGGT
>NZ_JSYF01000047.1:0-10876 GCF_054824225.1 Pontibacter sp. HJ8 | reverse complement strand
TTCGTTGTCCCAGAAGTTGCCCATGATGACCGGCAGCTGGGTTACGATGTCGGTTACTTCGGTGAAGTCCTCGTGCAGCTTGCTGCCGCAGTTTTCACAGAACCACATAAAGCCATCTTTCTCGCCATCTCTCCTGTAGCGCTCGATCACCAGGCCTACGGTATTGGCCGGGCGTTGCGGCGAATGCGGCACGCGTGCGGGCAGCAGGAATATCTCCCCTTCCCTGATCGGGATATCCACCGGCTTGCCATCTTCGATGATCTTGAGCACAATGTCGCCTTCCACCTGGTAGAAAAACTCTTCGCTCTCATCGTAATGATAGTCCTTGCGGGCATTGGGGCCACCCACCACCATCACGATAAAATCATCGTTGCCTTTGTATACCTGCTGGTTGCCTACCGGTGGCTTGAGCAGGTGGCGGTGTTCGTCTATCCATTGCTTGAAGTTAAAAGCGCGTTGTATGGCCATCGTTTTGTCGGATTAGGTTTATAATGAAGGTACGCAAAAGTTCCTGAAAAAGGCAATGCCGGTTGTGAGGCCCTGCTTTCTGCCATGCAAGTTTAAACCCTTTTACGTACATTTAACATATGAACTTAGACCTGACAAACAAACGCGCGATCGTGTGCGGCAGCACGCAAGGTATAGGCAAAGCCATCGCTCTGGAATTGGCGCAACTGGGGGCCAGCGTAACCCTGGTAGCCCGCAACGAAGCTACCTTACAGGAAACGGCCCGGGAACTGGACAGCAGCAAGGGGCAGCAGCATGATTACCTGGTAGCCGATTTCAGCAAACCCGAAGAAGTGGTGCAGCAGCTACAGGTATACCTGCAGCAACACGAGCAGGTGCACATACTGGTTAACAACACCGGAGGTCCCGCAGGCGGCCCGATCACCAACGCAAAGCCCGAAGAATTCCTCAACGCTTTCAACATGCACCTGATCAACAACCACAACCTGGCGCAGGCGGTGATCCCGCTTATGAAGGAGGCTGGCTATGGCCGTATTATCAACATCATCAGCACCTCTGTGAAGCAGCCGCTGCACGGGCTGGGCGTATCCAACACCATACGCGGCGCCGTCGCTAGCTGGGCCAAAACCATGGCCAATGAACTGGGTCCGTATGGCATTACCGTAAACAATGTGCTGCCCGGCTCTACCCATACCGGCCGCATCACGGCCATTATTGAGAGCCGGTCAGAGAAGACCGGGCGCAGTCAGGCCGAGATACAACAGGAAATGGAGGCCGAAATACCAGCCCGACGTTTTGCCGAACCGGAAGAAGTAGCGGCCGCCGCCGCGTTTCTGGCTACGCCTGCCGCAGCGTATATCAACGGCATCAACGTACCCGTGGATGGCGGCAGGACGGGGAGTTTGTAGCGTTAATTGTTGATTGCTAATTGTTGATTGTTGTTTCCTCTATGACTTCTTCCAACTCTTAATTCTTAATTCTTAACTCTCACGCCATGCAGCACCTACACAACTACATAAACGGCCAGTTGATCATGCCTGTGGGAGGGCAGTATATCGACAACTATAATCCGGCTCTTGGGGAAGTGTACTCCCTTATACCTGACTCGGATGAACAGGACGTGGAGCAGGCGGTAGAGGCAGGGCTGGCGGCTTTCCCGGCCTGGTCCAAAACCCCTGCCGAAAAACGGGGGCAGATCCTGATGCGCATTGCCGACCTGATCGACCAGAACCTGGACCGGCTGGCGGAAGCGGAATCAGTAGACAATGGCAAGCCGCTGAAACTGGCCAGATCGGTGGACATACCCCGCGCCAGCAGCAACATGCGCTTTTACGGCACAGCCATTCAGCACTTTGCTACGGAGGCGCATTACATGGAAGGAACCGAAGCCATCAACTATACCGTGCGACACCCGCATGGCGTGGTCGCCTGCATATCGCCCTGGAACCTGCCGCTCTACCTGTTCACCTGGAAAATTGCCCCTGCCCTGGCAGCCGGCAACTGCGTGGTAGCCAAACCCTCTGAAGTTACTCCCATGACGGCTTACCTGTTGGCCGAGCTGTGTATAGAGGCCGGCTTGCCGGCAGGTGTGCTCAACATCGTGCATGGCTACGGACACAAAGTAGGCGCTGCCATGACGGCGCACCCAAAAGTACCGGTGATCTCCTTCACGGGCGGCACAGCCACCGGCCGAACCATTGCGGCTACGGCGGCTCCCATGTTCAAGAAACTGTCGCTGGAATTGGGGGGCAAAAACCCGAACATCATCTTTGCGGACTGTGACTTTAACAATGCGCTCCATACCTCCATCCACTCCTCCTTTGCCAACCAGGGGCAGATCTGCCTGTGTGGTTCCCGTATCTTCATTGAGCGGCCGCTGTACGAGCAGTTCCGGGATGCCTTTGTGGAAAAAGTAAACGCGCTATTCGTTGGTGACCCGCTGGAAGAAGGCACGAAGTTGGGAGCCGTGGTATCGGAGCAGCACATGCAGAAGGTACTCTCCTACATCGACCTGGCCGAACAGGAAGGGGGCACGATCCTTACGGGAGGGCACCAGGTACAGGTAGCAGGCCGCTGCGCCAACGGCTGGTTCATTGCTCCTACCATTATCGAAGGACTCCCCTACAACTGCCGCACCAACACCGAAGAGATCTTTGGCCCCGTGGTGACGCTCACGCCTTTCGACACCGAAGAGGAAGTCATTCAATACGCCAACTGCACCGACTATGGCCTCTCCGCCACCATCTGGACGCAGAACCTGCCCCGTGCCCACCGTGTGGCACACCAGGTACATGCGGGCATCATCTGGATCAATACCTGGCTTCTGCGTGACCTGCGCACCCCGTTTGGTGGCATGAAAAACTCCGGTGTAGGCCGCGAAGGTGGTTTTGAGGCATTGCGTTTCTTTACTGAGCCACAGAATGTGTGTGTCAAGTTGTAGGCATGGAGAATCAAATCAAGCTTATATTTATAATACTTTGTGTGTTTCTAGGCTTTGTTTTACAATCCAAAGCACAAAAGACAGATAAAGAATTCCTGATTACTGCTACTTCAGTTGGTAATGTTGCCTTAGGCATGTCGATGCAAGATGCTATCAGAATTTCTAAGCAAAAGTATAATGTTGAAGAAATTGAGAATGGCTTTCTGGCTTCATTAGAAGGAGAGAATCTATTTTACTTTTCCATTAAACGCCAAGATGACAAGGTAGGCTTTATTGAAGTTTACTCACCAAAATTTCATACAAAGGATGGGATGAAAATTGGACTCGATATATCAGAAGCTATTAAAGGCAAGAATATTCGAATGGGTTTTGATGGACTCAGCGGAGAAGAATATTTAGCGCCCGATGAATTTCAGGTACCGAATGAGCGCTTCTACGAATCACTTTGTCTTTTCTATGTGAGTTCTAATGTTGACGAACTTTTAGGTGATTATGGTTCATCTGATAATGAAGAGAGCACATATAGGTATAAAACGAACGGTAAAATTTCCAAGATTTTAATCTATTATTGGAATTAAGCTGGTGCGACCATCCTCGCTCGTGTCGAACTATAGGTGGGCCTTTGGTTCAGTTGAGTTACCAACGCAATCTCATATTCGCAAAAGTTGAAAACCCGGGCCAGCATTACCCCAAAATCCTCAATCCAGCACTCCTATCCGCCTAATTCCACCTACTCTTTTACCTCCCCTGCTTTTCTGCGTACCTTTGCAGGATGGACTTTAAAAGAAGAAGACTGGCCGTTACGCTACGTAACCAGATAAACTATCCTTTACAGTTTAACCCCTTCGTATTCAGCAAGATCTTTTTGCTGTGGGTGGCCATTGGCATTGTCGGAGGTGTGATTGCCGGATTTTACTGGACGGTGCTGGAAGGTTTTCTTCACTTCCTGGCCCCGGTGCAGGGGCTTTGGGTTATCCCTTTGATGGCAAGCGCCGGACTGCTGGCGGGCCTCATCATTCACTACCTAGGTGACCCGGGCGAAATGGACCTGATCGTAAACAACATCCGCTTTAAGGGCGGGCACCTGGAGCCGAAGAACAACCCGGCTATGATCCTGTCGTCGTGGCTGTGCATTGCGAGTGGTGGTAGCGCCGGCCCCGAAGCGCCGCTGGTGCAGGTGGTGGGCTCTACAGGCACCTGGATAGCCAAGAAACTCAAAATACGAGGCGAAGACCTGCGCTCGTTAACTATAGCCGGTATGGCAGCGGCTTTTACAGCGCTGTTTGGTGCCCCCCTGGGCGGCACCTTGTTCGCCCTCGAAATTCTGCACCACAAGCACGTAGTAGAGTATTACCAGGCACTTATACCTGCGTTTGTGGCCAGCTGCTCCAGCTACGTTATTTTTATCCTCATCACCCACATCGGCATCGGCCCTACCTGGAATTTCCCGGTATACTCCACGCCTGAGCTCAATGATTTTTTCTACGCCATGCTGTATGCCCTGGCAGGTACGGGGGCAGGCTGGCTGTTTATCTTTGTGGTGCGGCAGAGTAGAAACATGTTTAAACTATTTGGTGTGCCGATCTATATAAAGATGGCTGCTGGAGGATTGCTGATTGGCACCATTGCCTACTACGTCCCCCTCTCCCGCTACTTCAGCCACGATGAGCTGAATGTTCTGCTGGAGGAGCAATTCTCGCTGCAATTTCTGCTTATACTGCTGGTGGCAAAGATCCTGGCGATCAGCCTTACGGTTACTTCGGGCTGGCGCGGTGGTTTTATCATTCCGTTGTTCTTCGTAGGCGCTACGGTGGGCATGATCGTGAACAACCTGTTTCCGGGCCAGAATCTGCCACTGATCATGGTTAGCTGCATGGCTGCCATCAACGCCTGCGTGACCCGTACACCCATCAGCACCATCATTCTGCTCTCCACGCTTACAGGCTTTCATCAGTTTATACCGATTATGTTTGCCAGCCTGACCGGCTTTTTTCTGGCTCCGAAAACGCCACTGATCAACGCGCAATTAGGCGTAAAGGAGTAGGAACCTCCTGCACCTTTACCTGTCTTTTTCTTCCGTGCCTTTATCAAAAGTCAGCGTATTATAGGTATAAACAAGAACAGAGTAGCTTGAAAAAAACCAGTCCCTCTATACAGGCTCCGCTATCGTTTATACTTGCTGAACTGAACACAAGTGAGGAAAAGCTGCGTGCACAAGGAATACATCCGGAAGAGCTGGTAAATATATACAACGACTACCTCACCCGACAGGCGGAACTTAACGGCATTGCGGCGTATACTTCTAACACAATTATGAAGGCAAGAGGAGTGCATGCTGTAAGGTATCGGGTAAAGGATCCGGTCCATCTGCTCCAAAAGATCATCCGGAAGAAAGCGGAGTACCCAGAACGGGTTATCAATCAGCAAAATTACCTGCAGTGGATTAACGACCTCGCGGGCGTACGGGTGCTATACCTGTATAAAGAATCCTGGTCAGGTATAGGCAGGTATATTCAGGAGGTATGGGAGCTGAAGAGGCCGCCGGTTGCTTATATCGGGAATGATGATGGGCTCCTTGTCCGGGAGTTTGCGGAAGCCGGCTGTACTATCAGGCAACACCATCTGGGCTACAAGGCAGTACACTTCGTGATCAGGACGCAGCCGAACAGGCAGGCCTATTTTGTAGAGGTGCAACTCCGGACATTGTTCGAAGAGGGCTGGAGCGAGGTTGACCATACCATCCGCTACCCGGAGCATACCTGCAACGCTTTTGTCAGAGAGCTGCTTACCATCCTTAACCACCTGACAGGACAGGCCGATGCTGTGGCTGGTTTTATGAGAAAGCTCTTACCCAACGCCCCGGGACATACTCAAATACTGACCTTGCTGACAAATGAAAACAGGACCCGGCTTAAAGCCCACATCAAGAAGCTCCCTATAGCAGAGGCGGAAAAGCAACGCTTGTATACCTGCCTTGACAACATGCCAGGAACACGTACAGGTACATAAATGTGCTGCCTAAGTCTAACCTCCTGTTAAATTAAAAAGGCCCGCCTTGTACAGGCGGGCTTTTTCTTTCAAAGATGAAATGCTTACTGATTCTTCTTTTCTGAAGATGGGTTGATCAGGTTGCGCTCCAAAAAGTCTGTCATCATGGTGAAGCGGTGCAGGGAAGTGATGCCGCCACCCACGCCGTGGTTGCGGTTCGGGTAGTAGAAGCTCTCAAACTGCTTGTTGGCGCTGATCAGGGCGTCCTGCATTTCCACTGCATTCTGGAAGTGTACGTTGTCGTCGCCGGTGCCGTGGATGAGCAGCAGCTCGCCCTGCATTTTATCGGCAAAGAACAGCGGCGAGTTGTCGTCGTAGCCTTTGGCGTTCTCCTGCGGCGTTTTGAGGTAGCGCTCGGTATAGATGGTGTCGTAGAAGCGCCAGTTGGTCACCGGCGCTACCGAAATACCGGCTGCAAACACGCCATTGCCTTTGGTCAGGCCCAGCAGCGTCATGTAGCCGCCGTAGCTGTGGCCCCAGATGCCGATGCGGTTCTTGTCCACGTACGGCTGGTTGCCCAGCCACTTGGCTGCTTCGATCTGGTCTTCGATCTCATACTTGCCCAGGTCAGCGTACGTCACTTTCTTGAAGGCAGCACCTCGGGCACCGGTGCCACGGTTGTCCACGCTCACCACGATGGCCCCTTTGTCGGCCAGCACCTGGTACCACAGGTAGTTGGAACCGCCCCAGCTGTTGGTCACCGTCTGCGAGCCCGGGCCGCCGTACACAAACATCAGCACCGGATACTTCTTGTTCGGATCGAAATCAGTCGGTTTGATCATGAAGCCGTTCAGCTGCGTGCCGTCCTGCGTTTTCATGGTAAAGAACTCCTGCTTGGCAATGTTGTACTGGGCCAGTTTGTCGCGAAGTACTTTGTTATCTTCCAGCACCTTCACCAGTTTACCGTCTTTGGCAGTGTGCAGGCTCACGGTCATTGGCGTGTTGGCAGCCGTGTGGTAACCCAGCAAGTACTTGTAGTCGTTGCTCATGTTCACGTTGTGCGTGCCGGCTTTCTCTGTCAGGCGCTGCTTGTTCTTGCCTTTGCTGCTGATGCTGTACAGGTGGCGGTCCAGGGGCGATACTTCCGTAGACATGTAGTACAAACGATCGTTCTTCTCGTCGTAGCCCACATAGTTGCTCACTTCCCAGTTGCCCTTTGTGATCTGGCGCACCAGTTTGCCTTTCATGTTGTAGAGGTACAGGTGGTTGAAACCATCCTTCTCAGAGGAGTGGATGAAGTTTTTCCCATCTTTCAGGTAGGTCAGGTCATCGGTGATGTCGATGTAGGCTTTGTCGGTCTCTTTCAGAACCACATCCGCTTTGCCGGTGGTGGCGTTGGCGTGCAGTATCTCCAGCGTGTTCTGCAGGCGGTTCATCTTCTGGATCGAAAGCAGGTTGCTGTCGTTCGTCCACTTGATGCGCGGGATGTAGATGTCGGTCTCGTTGCCGGTATCCATCTTCACGGTCTGGCCATTGCCCAGGTTATACACCGATACCGTTACGGTAGAGTTGGCCTCCCCCGCCTTTGGGTACTTGAACTTATAGTCCTGCGGGTATAGCTCGCCCCACATCTGCATGTTGAACTCGGGTACTTTTGTCTCGTCGAAGGTATAGAACGCGATCTTGGAGCCATCCGGTGACCAATGGAAGCCCTGCGCGAAGCTGAATTCCTCCTCGTATACCCAGTCGGCGTAGCCGTTGAGGATGGAGTTGAACTTGCCGGTGTTGGTGATCTGGGTTTCCTTCATGTTGCTCAGGTCCACGAAGAACATATTGCCTTCGCGGGCAAAGGCCACCCGCTTGGCATCCGGCGAGAACGTGGCATACATCTGCTTGCCGCCGTTGCTCAGCTTGGTCAGTTTTTTGGAAGCGATGTCATAGACATAAAATTCTGCTTTGGAAGAGCGGCGGTAGATCTGCTCTTTTTCAGTGGAGAAAAGCACTTTCTTCTCGTCGGAGCTGAAGGTATAGCCTTCGAATTTGATCGGGGCGCCGCTGCCTTCCGCCTTCAGGTCCTCTCCTTCTATGATCGTATTCACCGGCTGCCCCGTTGTTACGTCATACCGCACAATGTCCGTTACACCGTTTTTCTCATCGGCTACCTGCGAACTGTAGTAGCGGCCGTCGTTCATCCAGTTCACACCGTAAACGGACTTAGACGAGAAGGTGCCCTTGCGGTAGATATCCTCCAGGGTAACCTCTTTTTTCTGCTGTGCCTGCGCCACGAAGGCAAAGCAGAAGAGCAAAGCAGCCAAAAGGTTTGTTTTAAAGTTGATAGGCATGTGTATAGGGGTTGTTATCGTTTAGCATGCTAATTTATCAGAATTATATGGTTTTGCCATACCTTACAGCCAAAACCATCCTCTCGCACCACTCCGCCAGGTATAGCGCATAAAACAAGCGGCAGCCCTTTACAGAGCTGCCGCTTCACTGAAAACAGGAATGTGTTTCTTTAGAAGTTATACCCAACTGTCAGCATAACGGTATTCAGCTTATCCTCTATGTCTACGACAGGTACAACTGCTCCCGGGTCGTTGAAGGAATAAGGCGAATAGAGGCTGTTGACTTTAGAAGATGCGAAAGCCACATCCGCATAATAGTTGGTCAGGCGCAAACCTGCACCGAAGGTAAACGTGTTGATGCCCCCATCAAAATCTGCGTCCCGGTAAGGGTCACCTGTGATGGCATAACCAGCCCTGAAGCGGAATACTTCATAGCGAGCCTCTGCTCCCAGCCTTACGTTCAGCGCCGACTGGTAGGTACTGGAAATACGACTGTTTACATCATCAAAATAACTGTCGTTGCCTCCAAAATCATCATCTTCTGAGAAACGGGCATTGGCATAGTTCACATACTCCAGGTCTGCTGTTATAAAGCCATACTTCTGTATAAAGACCGCCACCCCACCTGTCGCTCTGAACGGCGTAGTGAGTTTGTACGAAAACTCTCCGGGCACTTCAACTGCGCTGTAGTCTTCGCCAGGCAGGAAAGTAGAGTATAGCGAACGCTGGTAGGTTTCGTTGAAGTTATAGAGCGTAGGCGTCTGTATTGTTGCACCCAGGCGGATAACGTCCGATGGCCTGGCTATAATACCCAGTTTCAGGTTCAGGCCGGTGCCTTTGGTTCTGAACTCATCGCGGAGCTCCAGGTTCGTAAAATCTGACTCAAGGCTTTCCTCGGACTCTCTGAAGAAGCGCTCCTGCCGGAAGTCGGATGTCACAATCCCCAGTGAAGCGCCCAGGTATACCTTATCGCGGTAGCTGGTACCACCTGCTATATCTATCTGGTTCTGGGAACCTCTCCGGATGATCTCTTCCGACTGGTTGATAGTGCCTACCCGGCTTGTCGGAATAGCAAACCCGTTGTCGTCAAAGTCGAACAGAAAAGCACCATAAGCCAGCCCCTCCAGGGTCGAAAAACCTCTGTCGTATTCATCATCCAGATCTTGCTGCGTCCTTCCTTGAAGGTTAGCCTGCTCCGTAAAGTATTCCACAATGGTAGGATCTTCGGCGCCAGCTGTGTTGCGGTAAGAGGTTCTGTTGTTGAAGTTATTGAGCCGGGTAAAACTCAGGCCGAAGGTGGCACTGCGCCAGTCACCCTGTTCGCTTTCGATGCCCCGCTCCGAGAATACAAAGGCGGCATGGGGTATGCCGATGTTGTTGCGCTCATCCGAAGTGGAATTGTTGTTTACGCGGCCTGTCGAAGAGGCAAAGCTCAGGGCCGGGCTGATACTAAACTCCGATCTCCGGAACATTCCCAAGCCGGCCGGGTTAGAAGCAATGGTCGATACATCAGCACCGAGTGCCGTCTGCGCGCCACCTATACCTTGAATACGTGCAGATCCGGTGAGACCATAACGGGTATAGCGCAAAGCGTCTACTTCGTTTTGGGCAAAAGCGGTTCCGCTCCAGCCTAGCACAAGTGCTAAGCTGGCCGAAACAATCTTATTCATTTTCATGCAAATAGCTGTTTTTGATTATTGTCCTCTTCCCGGACGCCCGCCTCCACTGTTAGAATTAGAACGGGCCGGAGGACTGTATGAGCCGGAGCTTTCGCGGGATGGTTCGTAGTTTCTGACAGGCTGGCTGCTTTCACGGCGCTCATACGTTGGCGTCGTACTACGCTGCTCTCGCTGCGCAGGCTGTGTTCGCTCCTGCCGTAATACCGGCTGGGATCTTTCCTGGCGCTGTACAGGTCTGGCACGCTCAACAGGTGGCGCTACTCTGCTGCCCTCATTGGAAGGCGACATACGCTGTATCGGCTGGTTATTGGCTGGCTGCTGCCTCGAAGGCCTTACCTGGCCGCTCTGCGGATCGTAGCCACGGTTTGTGGTGCGAGGTCTGGCTGGCAATGCCTCTTTGGTATCGTCTATCGGATTTACCCGCTGGCCTTCTCTGGGATTGATATTGGCATTGGAGCGTTCTGCCCTGCCTGGTCGTGCATATTCTGTATCGGGCTGCACAGCGCGTTGCTCATCCCGCACAGATTGTGTTCTGTCCGGGCGTCCGCTGATACGGCCGCTGCCGCTTGCCGGCACCACACTTCTCTCACCGCGGGGTCCGTATTGCACGCTTCTTGGGTTAACTACAACCGGGCGATCATAAATGACCGTGTTGCCGCCATAGCCATAGTAATTGTTGTAATAATTATTGTAGAAGCCATTGTAATAGTTGTTGTACGGCCACCATCTGTTGCTATACCCATGGTACGGATTGCGCCAGCCTCCATACCCCATACCATACCCAACTCCGATGTTCACCATGAGTCCGCTTCTGCGATAGAAGGGATCGTACAGGAACGGGTCATAAAAAGGATCGTAGAAAGGATCGTAGCGGTAGGCGTTATAAGGGGTGTAGCGTGTCACGTAGCTGTTGGTCCAGTAAGGATCTACATAAGCGTAGTTAGGTGTATCCCAATTGT
>NZ_JSYF01000431.1:0-2463 GCF_054824225.1 Pontibacter sp. HJ8 | reverse complement strand
TCGTTTGCGAGATTATAAGCCCATTCGGCACTTTTATTCTTTCTGCATCAGCCCAATTCGATTACCTTGGACTGGATAATATGGGACGCCCTATTGTTGCAAAGCAATATGTTGATGTGAAGGGCACACCGTATCTGATGGATGAATGGGTAACTGGGTCAGTTAAATTCAATAATGGTAAATTGTTTGAAGGAGTCCAATTGAAGTATAACCAAGTAGAAGATGAGTTAATGTTTTTGGATAAGGCTAAAAATGAACTACTATTTGTTGAGCCTGTCCTGGAATTTAAGATAGGCGAAAGAGTTTTCCGCCGGGGCTATACCTCTGTGGATGGTGCATCCCCAATGGCCTTTTATGAAGTGCTCACTGATGGTAAGACCCAGTTGCTGAAGCGCACAACTAAAAAGATACATGAGGAATTAACCTATAATTCTGCAACAAAACCAAAGTCCTTTGTTGAGAGCAATACTTATTACATTTCTAAATCTGAGAACCAGCTTACGAAAGTGAAGAAAGATAAAAAATCAGTCTTAAATGCGTTGAACGATAAAAACGCAGAGCTTGAATCTTATTTCAAAACTAATCGGCCTGACCTAAAGAAAGACGTGGAGATGGCTAAACTTGTAGAGTACTACAACTCCAAATAGTACATGTAAGTCAGTTTTACGATGCAAGAAAAGCTCCTAATATAGGAGCTTTTTTATCTCCGTTGCTCAAAACTACTATAACCTTCAAGCTCCGCCTTTTTCTCTACCTCCACCTTCTCTACCTTTGCGCGTCTCGGGCCAATGTGCAGCCAGGCTTCCAGCGCGTTCAGTGCTTCCACACCTCCTTCGGCTTCCAGGTATACGGTGCCGTCCGGTTCGTTCTGCACGAAGCCGGTCAGGCCCAGTTCCTCGGCTTTCTCCTGGGTGCTGGCCCGGAAAAATACGCCTTGTACCCTGCCATGCACCCGGATCGACATGTGTTTTCTCGTGTTGCTTTCCATATAAGTTTAAGTATAGCTGCATGATACCTCTCAACTCAGGGAAACGAACGGAGCAGGTATAGGTTAGGTATAGCCTGCTATCTGCAATGAATCCGGCAAATCAGAACGTTTAGGCCCTGAACCTACGTTATCAACTTGAGGTAAGGTATAGCTGAATCCTTAAATTTAAATTATCTTTAACACCCCCCTGCGCTACGGTTGCCGGGCAGGTTTGAAATACATACTATGTCATTACTATTCAACGATTTTAAGAGCTGGGAAAAGCATTGCGCTGAAACCGGTGAACCCCTATACCAGCCGGTGCTGGCATACGAAATAGAGCAGAAGGGCCGTACCGAAGAGTTTATCTGGGAAAACATCGCCAAAGCCTATGACGTGATGAAGGACGCCGTGCATACGGGGCTGACGGAGGACATGACTTCCCGCTCGGGCATGGTGAACAACAGTGCCAAAAAAGTAGCCAAATCGCCGGTGACGGTGCTCTCTCCGGAGTTTCAGATGCTGGTATCGCGTGCGCTGGGCGCCAAAGAAGTAAACTCGTGCATGGGACGCGTGGTCGCGGCTCCTACGGCTGGTGCTTCGGGTATATTGCCCGGCACGCTCACCACGCTTCAGGACCTGCATGGGCTCGAAGACAGAAGTATACACGAAGGACTGCTGGTAGCGGCAGGTATAGCGCTCATCATCGAGCAGAATGCATCGCTGGCCGGTGCGGTAGGCGGTTGCCAGGCGGAAACAGGAAGTGCGGCCGCAATGGCAGCCGGTGCCATTGTATACTGCCTCGGCGGTAACGTAGACCAGGTGTTCACGGCTGTGGCCATTACCATACAGTGTATGCTGGGCCTGGTGTGCGACCCGGTGGCAGGGCTGGTAGAAGTGCCCTGCATTGTGCGCAATGCCAGTGCGGCAGCCATTGCCTTCTCCTCGTCCCAGCTGGCAATTGCCGGCGTAAACGCGGTAATCCCGGTGGACCAGTGCGTGGCGGCCCTCGGCGAAGTAGGCGAAAGCATGGAGCGTAAGTATAAGGAAACGGCCTTGGGAGGCCTGGCCAACACCCCCAGAGCCCGCGAGATAGAGCGGTTGGTGCTGGTGCAGGACGTAGAGATCCTGCCGGATGAAAACGAAGAAAATTAATGTGAGTTCCGAGTTCTGAGTCTCGAGTTCTGAGTTAAAAAATAAAAAGGCAGGGGCTGTAACAGGTCGCTGCCTTTTTCTTGGTATACCTATACCTGTTGTTCTACCTCCTTTATCCTGTAAATCACGGAGCAAGGGCTGATCTGTTTCCTGACAGCGGGCACTATAAGCAACCGCCCGTTGTTGATATTTTAATTCCTGTTTTTGGAAGTGCCTGCAAGTCGTAGAATTCTTGCAGGCACTTTTTTGCTCTTTCGCGAAGGCGAACTGTTGCAGCTTAGCATGCAAAAATGCGGAAGAGTTAGTATCTTGTCGCTCACTATAATACACAGGCACAATGA
>NZ_JSYF01000430.1:0-253 GCF_054824225.1 Pontibacter sp. HJ8 | reverse complement strand
CTTGGAGCTACAACATACAATGAAAGAGGATTCATACCGGTATCAAGCTAAAGAGGATGAAGAAAAGAAAAATGCTATAATGAAGGCAAAAAAAAGCTTGTAGCTTATACTTATAAGTTCAAGGCGACATACATGCTTTAGATATGTCGCCTTGAATTTGCTACTCTTAACTACAGGAACTCAACAACCTGATTGTTAACTAATACCTAGAAGCTGTGGTAAATAAACGACAAACCCAATGTAAATTTGTAGT
>NZ_JSYF01000429.1:0-3666 GCF_054824225.1 Pontibacter sp. HJ8 | reverse complement strand
TCATCATTGACACACCCCCGGTTGATCTGGTTTCCGATGCTTTCCTGCTCTCTGAGTACTGTGACATTACGCTGCTGGTCATACGGCACGCCTATACCCCTAAAAGCCTCGTGCAGCGCATGGCTCAAAACAACAAACTCCAGTCCTTACATAATGTAGCTATTGTGTTCAATGGAGTTAAACCAAGAGGTTTTGTAAAGGGGCAATATGGCTATGGTTATGGCTATGGCCATGAAAACAGGTATGGAGATAAGACATACAGGGCAAGAAAAATTGCTACCAAGGCATAGAACAGGTTGATCTTTCATTTCCCTACCATCATCCTGCATTTATATAGCTTGTATAGCTCGGCAACAAGCTGAGTAAGAAGCATAGCGCCTGCAATATCTACTACTTTGACATCCCACAGTAGCTACTGGTCCGATGATCCCGGTTACTGATAATTTGAGAATCTACTTTCCCCACAGTTAGTCTATGTAACTGAGGAAGGCGAAGCCTTATAGCATTCCTTTAATTTCAACTTATATACAGTACAGCGATGAATAAGAAATGGTATGCTGTTTACACGAAACCACGCTGGGAAAAAAAAGTTTCCGAGGTACTGACATTAAAGAACATAGAAAACTACTGTCCACTAAACAGGGTTATCCGGCAATGGAGCGACAGGAGAAAGGTTGTACATGAGCCCCTCTTCACTTCCTATGTTTTTGTGCATATCACAGAAAAACAAATCGGCGAGATAAAAAAAAATACCGGAATCCTCAACATGGTATACTGGCAGGGTAAGCCAGCCGTGATCAGGGAAGTTGAAATAGAAATCATCAAAAAGTTTCTGAATGAATACAGCGATGTACAGTTAGAAAGAATAGTAGTAGGTGTCGATGATCCTGTTAAAATCACATCAGGTTCCTTGTTAGATAAAGAAGGTACTGTTGTCTCTATCAAAAATAATATAGTTCGGGTAGCACTCCCTACGCTGGGTTACTCGATGTATGCGGATCTGGAAAAAACAAGTGTTGTTAAAGTATCTGAAAAACACTCCCCTGTGCCTCGCTAATTACTTCATTCAGGTGGCATATGATAGACATAAGCATGACGCAACACTTACATAAACTGTTCGCCAAACTCAATGAAAGCAGAATAAGGTATTTTTTGCTTACAGATTTTGAATGTGATCTGGAGTCAAAGGATCTCGATCTTTTTGTACACCCGCACAGCAAACCTGCTTTTGAAGAGGCATTACTTCAGTCAGGCTGGTACAAACGAAAAGAACCCAGCCACCACTCAAACCATCACTTCTATTTTTCTTCTCAAACTGAAAAATACCTGGATGTGAAGTATGAGTTAACCTTTGCGAATGGGGAAAGTGACTGCTATACCTACATCGATTATGAACAGGCGCTGGAGAACGCCGTCCTGAACAAAAAAGGAATATTCCGGCCAAAAGGAATTGACGCGATCCTACTCTACACCGCCCATTTAGGGTATAAAGAAAGAGGAAGGTTGGAAGCTAAACACAGCGATTATCTGCATTTGTACCTGAGCCTCTACAAGGCAGAATTAAGCGAAGATGCAGCCGGAATTATTGCAGCAATACAGGAATGGCTGGCCGTGAGCTTCCCATCAGATAGCGCCAAACTGCAGTCCATTCTTACCCCCTACTTCAAACACAGCCGTCAGCGGATGACCAGAAGCAAAAATTATCTTCGATACGGCTACGGATTGACAGTGCTCTTCCTGGGTACGGATGGTGCCGGGAAGACAACCTTGCTTGAGGCTGTTGAAAAGAAGCTTAATCTTAAAACAAGCAAGCTATACCTGGGCATGGGGGAAGATGGCTGGACCCGGCCATGGGTCAAGAACATTTACAATCACAGGTTTAGTGTTAAGATTGCTGATCAGATGTTGAGTGCGCTCAAGTCCTACCTTATACTCCCTGCTGAGCTGCTCATACGTCAGATTCCTGTCAAGTTAAGGTCACGCTACTCCATAGTACTTATAGACAGGGTACCAGGCGCTCATCTGATAGAAAAGAAGACTGGTAAAAGCATCCTTTACAAATCGATATTACCTAAGCCTGATCTTGTTTTCTTCCTCTATGCAGATCCGGAAGTGCTGATGAAAAGAAAACCCCAGGAAAACACTTTCGAACGGAGTAAAGCTGACCTGATCAAATTCCGGACGGTGGCCGATACGGTCTCCTCGGGAAACTACATCAGCATTGACACCTCCGGGTTGACGATTGATGAGGCAAGGGATCTCATTATATCAGAAATATATAAGAGCCATAAAGTATACGATAATTTGCTAACAGCAAAGTTTAATTAACCTTCCCATCATATGGCGGTTGTAAGCACGAAAAAGAACGTTTTAAGCGGGTTAAAGTGGAACTCGATCAGTGTCATTGCTACCAAGAGCACTGATTTCGTAGTGATGCTGATACTTGCCAGACTACTGGTACCAGAGGCTTATGGTATAGTAGGTATGGCAATGCTTATAGTTGGTCTTCTTGAAGTAGTATCGGATATGGGGCTCTTCAATGCGCTGGTACAACGGAAAACAGATGAGCTGACTGAGGTTCGCTACTCGAGTGCATTCTGGTTTTTGCTCTTCGTATCTATCGCTTTTATCGCTGCTTTTATCTTGTTTATTTCACCGTTCGGAGCCTCCTTCTACAAGGAGCCGCGATTAGTGCCCATACTCAATGCAATGAGCTTTTACCTGTTTTTCAACATCTCCTCCATTATTCCCAGAGTAATTCTTACCAAGCAACTAAACTTCAAAAGTCTTGTTACAGTTACATTTTCAGGAACTGTAATAAGCTCACTTGCAGCAGTCGGCTTAGCGCTTCTGGGATTCGGAGTATGGAGCCTGGTTATAAAATACCTTGCGGGCTCAGGTATAATGCTTGTTTCCTACTGGCTGAAAGTTGGCTGGAGACCCCGCTTTATTTTCGAGAGAAGTGTCTTGACCGAGATGGCTGGGTATAGCACTTTCTCACAGCTGAACGGGGTACTGTATTTCTTCCGTAAGAACCTGGACTACCTCATTATAGGAAAGCTGGTAAGTGCCCATTTGCTGGGTATTTATACACTGGCTTTCATGCTGAGTCTTACTCTAAAGTCGCAGTTATACTCCATCTTCAACAAAGTATTTTTTCCCGTTTACAGCAAATTGCAGGATCAGCCGGATCAAATAAAAATTTACTACCTCCAGGTCATGCGGATGACGGCTATTGTCACCTTCCCGGTCTCAGTCATATTAATCGGTTTGGCTGATCATATTATCCTCTTTTTTTTTGGTCAAAAGTGGGTGGAGGCTGTAGAACCGCTTCGCGTCCTGTCAGTGGCCGCCATGATCTTTGCCATTTCTGGTACTCCGGCTGAGGTGCTCAAAGGTATAGGAAAACCTGCCGTTAGCTTTTACCTGAACACGTTAAATACTTTCCTGATAGCTCTTCCACTTATCTACCTGGGGCAGAAGCACTTTGGAATCGTAGGTGTGGCCTATGCAGTTTGCATTCATTACACAACTTCCAGAATTACTTTTCATTATTTTATGAAAAAGTACATCCATATAACTGACAGAGAAGTTTTTATAGCTTTAAGAGCCCCTGCCCTGGCTGCAGCAGCTATGCTGGCCATCATCTATGCCATTACCTTGCTT
>NZ_JSYF01000428.1:0-954 GCF_054824225.1 Pontibacter sp. HJ8 | reverse complement strand
GCTTTTATCATAAAGCAAATCAATCTGCACAACAAGGTGCTTTCATCGGATTTGAGTTTGAAGCTCAATGTATCAGAAGATACTGTCCGGAGAGACCTGAACGAAATGGCTGAAAGCGGCAAGATCCTGAAGGTGCATGGCGGAGCGCTGTCCAAATCCTTTCATTACCCTTTCAGCCAATCCGATGTCTATGCCAAAGAGTCGAAGAAAGAGATCGCCCGCAAAGTGATTCAGCTGCTCCAGGATGGCATGACGGTATTGGTAGGTGGCGGAACCACGATGATAGAAGTGGCCCGCATGATCCCCGACACGCTGCGCTGCACCTTTTTTACAGTGAGCCCGCTGGTAGCTTTGGAGCTCGCTGAGCGCTCCAACATCAACGTTATTCTGCTCGGAGGACAGCTCTCCAAGAACTCCCACATCATGATAGGCGCCCAGGTTGTCAACCAGCTTTCGGAGATCAAGGTGGACTTGTGCATACTGGGCACGAACAGCCTTTCGGTAGAAGACGGCCTCACCGACTCTGACTGGGAGGTGGTACAGGTCAAAAAAGCCATGATCCGTTCAGCCAAGAAAACCGCCATTATGAGTATAGCTGAGAAACTCGGCTCAGATCAAAACATGCAGGTCTGCGACCTCAACTCGATCCATTACCTGGTCACCGATCTGAAACCGGAGGATTCTTGCCTGGCAGAGTATGCGGAGGTAATAACGGTGGTATAAAGGAATTCGCAGGAAGATCGGTTTTCTTAGATAGGCTTATTCGAACGATTCTGGTACGACAGCACGATTTCCTGCCTCTTTATGTACAGCTACCGGTTATACTCGCGCTAAAGCCACTTTAGGAGATAACCCGTTTGCCATACCGGGTCCAACCACCCCTACCCCTCCTTGTCCAAGGCGGGGAGCCTGCCTTTCCACTTCGACAGGTCTTGTTTCATTGCAGGCGTAGCG
>NZ_JSYF01000427.1:0-1359 GCF_054824225.1 Pontibacter sp. HJ8 | reverse complement strand
CTGGATGCAACTTTAAGTCATCTCAGCCGCCCCTCTTTGCCAAAAGTACTCAAAGTACAGCAGGGCATCATTCGTGCTACGCACGATTTTATGTTTAAAAAAGGCCTGACGCAGCTTATGCCGCTCATGCTCTCCCCGATCACCGACCCGCTCAACCATGGCGTAGTAGATGCTGCCATCAATTATGCGGAGCAGCGCTGGAGCCTCACCAAGTCCATGATCTTTCACAAGCAAATGGCCCTGGTAAACCCTGAGTTGGAGAGCATCTACATTGTGTCGCCAAACGTGCGCCTGGAGTTCGCTGACCGTGCCGATACCGGCCGCCACTTATTTGAGTTCACGCAGGTAGATTTTGAGTTCCGGGGCAAGGACCGCTTTTTTGTGATGGAGTTTATGGAGGAACTCGTCAATTTTGTGTTTGCCCGTCTGAACCAGGAGTTACCGGAGTTACTGCTTGAGCTGCGGGGTGAGTTGCTGCCCCAGTATGAGAAATGGCCGGTATACCGCACCGAGAAGCTGGAAGCGGCTTATGGGCCGGAGTATGAAAAGCTGAAATCACAGGAAGCTACAGAACCGTTCTGGCTGCTGAACCACAAGCGCGAGTTCTATGACAAGGAAGATACAGCCAAGCGGGGTACCTACCAGAACTATGATGTGATCTGGCCTGAAGGCTTTGGCGAAGGTCTATCCGGTGGGGAGCGGGAGCACGAATACAAGCAGATACTGAAGCGTATGGAAGAGCTCGGTACCAGTACGGATACGTTCCGGCATTACCTGGAAGTGGCCAAAGCAGGTTTGCTGCCTAAAACAGCCGGTGCCGGTTTCGGAGTAGAGCGTATGACGCGTTTTGTTTGCCGCCTGAAGGATGTAAATGAAGCAACCGTATTTTCGCGCAAACCATTTGCGGAAGCCATCTTCTAAACCTCACAGATATGGACGATGGTAATAATTGCCTGGGAAACCAGGCCGGACATAGCGTAGTAACATAAAGGGCCTGCAATAGAGTTTGCAGGCCTTTTTGTTTTTGTAGAGTTATAGCAGTTAGCAACTTACTTTGCTGGCGTAGTAGCGGCCTCAGCTTAGACATTACGGTTTCATCCGCCTCCATACTAGTCTTGTTGCATCGCTTCGCCTGTCCGGCGGGCACCTACTTTTTTTCTTGACAAAAAAGTAAGCAAAAAATCAAGGACGCTCCAAACTCGCTGAACGCTCGAACAGTGGAGCGCCACAAAGTGCACCTGGCTCAAGCTATACCTGCGTAGCGGAGGTTGTTAGGATGTCTTGCTATACCTGCCCGCTATACCTATCAACTATACCTACTTGGGCAGGGATTGTCCCCTTGAGGGGACCATAGGGGTG
>NZ_JSYF01000426.1:0-1594 GCF_054824225.1 Pontibacter sp. HJ8 | reverse complement strand
GTCCCCTTGAGGGGACCATAGGGGTGTTTTCAGTGGCTATGAAACAAAAGCTGTCTAAGCTCCCCTCCTTAAATAAGGAGGGGCAGGGGTGGTTGGACCCCGGAATCTGCGAAACCCGGATTCAGGCCAGTTTCCAGCGCCATACACTACTACCCTTTCCTCTCCTTCCAGAGCTGGTTAAACGATTTTGGGGCTACCTTGAGCGGTTCGCGGCGTTTGCTCCAGGTGTCTTTGAGTACCTGCTTCAGCACAAAGTTCTTTACGCCGGCAGGAGCCATGTTCAGAAGCGTGCGGCTCTTCATGGCTTTGAGCCATAGTTTGAACGTGGTGCGCTCGCTCTTTTCAGTGAATCCCTGCTCCACACTCTGACGGCGGTTGAGCAGCAGCAGGTTGTGGAGGTTGATCTTGACAGGACACACAGAAGTACAGGCGCCGCAAAGCGAACTGGCAAAGCTCAGGTGCTTGTTTTCAGCCATACCGTTGTAGTGCGGTGTGATCACGGAGCCGATCGGGCCGCTATAGGTGCTCTCATAGGTATGGCCGCCGATGTTTTTGTAAACCGGGCACACATTGAGGCAGGCGCCGCATCGGATACAATTCAGGGCTTCGCGCTTCTCGGGCAGGGCCAGCAGGTCGGTGCGGCCGTTGTCGAGCAGGATCACGTACATTTCTTCGGGGCCGTCCTGCTCCTGCGGCTGTCTCGGGCCTGTAAAGATCGTGTTATAGACTGTCACATTTTGCCCCGTGCCGCTGGTGCTCAGCAAAGGCCAGAACAAATCCAGGTCCATCACAGAGGGCAGCATTTTCTCTATACCTACTATGGCAATATGCGTTTTCGGGAAAGCCGTGGACAGTCGTCCGTTGCCTTCATTTTCGGTGACAGCCACACCGCCTATATCGGCCAGCAGGAAGTTGCCCCCTGTTATACCTACCTCAGCGGACGTATACTTGTCGCGTAGCAGCCGTCGGGCTACACCTACCAGTTCTTCGGCATTATCGGTCGGGGCGATGTTGAGCTTGCGCACAAACAGGTCTGCAATGTCCTTCTTGGACATGTGCATGGCCGGTGTTACGATGTGGTAGGGGCGTTGCTCGGCCAGCTGCACAATGTATTCGCCAAGGTCGGTTTCTACTGTCTCAATGCCATTTTTTTCGAGGTAGTTGTTCAGGTGAATCTCCTCGGTGGTCATGGATTTGGACTTTACCACGGAGCGGGCGCGCTTGCGCTTCATGATCTGACCAATCTCTTTCAGGGCCTCTTCGGTATTACGGGCCCAGATCACCTTACCACCACGGGCAGTAAAGTTGGCCTCGAACTCCATGAGGTACTTGTCGAGGTTGTTGATGGTATTGGTCTTTATAAAGGAAGCCCGCTCCCGGGCCAGTTCATGGTCACTGTATTGGGTGAGGCCACGCTGCACAGCGGCGTTGTACTTGCCGATGTTGAACCTGATGGTAGAGCGGTGGCCCAGGTCAAATGCTTTTGTTTCTGCATCCTGCAGAAACTGTTTTAGTCTACTCATATGATACTACCCTACGAACTTTCCTGAATTTGGCTGCATCAGGAGGTGCTGTTCAAAAGAAAAAACACCCT
>NZ_JSYF01000425.1:0-2258 GCF_054824225.1 Pontibacter sp. HJ8 | reverse complement strand
AGTAAAAGGTACGAGCTATTCGTTCGCATGAAATAACTCATTTAAATACAGATAATGAGACTGATAGGTTCGGCGCTGCAAACAGGTAGATATACGTATGGCAAACAAAAAAAAGTCTCACTTAAAAAGTAAGACTTTTTCATAGCCATGCTCTCCCAGGTATAGAAAGCAGACAGGCAGGCGAAAGCAAATTCACTATTACGCCACTACTTCTTTTCCGATATAGCGGGAGTTCATGATGCTGAGTGCGCCCATATACTTCAGGTCAAAACGGAGTACATCGCCTACCTTATAATTCTGCTCGTTTTCTCCCAATTCGACCACCAGCATATCGGAACTGGCCCCGATCACATTCAGGTGTTCATCCTTTGGGATCAAATATTTCGGATGGATATCCAGCAGCCCCACATCCAGTATCGCCCGGTGCGATGTTTTACCATACAGGCTCTCATCGATCTCGAAACTCTCGCCACTCGGATTTTCGGCCAGCATACCCGTAGGTATCATCGGCTTCTGGTTCAGTTCAATGATCTCAGCTGTAAACTCAAACACATCCGCGTACATGCCTTCGAAAGTTTCTCCGGTAAAGAGGTTCAGTCCGAAGAAAAGGGCTTCCCCGATCCGGAAATGGTTGATGCCTTTGGGCATTTGATGCGTGAACAGGAGCGGGATCGTCACCGAGGTGCCACCCGATACCCAGGGAATCCCGATGTTGAATTTCGCTTCGATGATCTGCTTGTATAAACTGAGCTGAATAAGCTTGTCCTGGGTGGGCATCACACCGTGGAGGCAATTGAAGTTTGCGCCCAGCCCGATCACTGAAATACCCGGTAGCTGAAATATCTGTTGATAAAAATTGACCAGCTCGTCGCCCATGACGCCCTCGCGCAGATCGCCCATTTCGATCATGATAATGATTTTGTGCAGCCTGTTCTGCCGGACAGCCTCTTCAGATAACAGCCGGATGATGTCAAGTTCCGTTTCGAAACTTACATCGGCGAACTCGATGATTTCAGGTATACTGAGTTTTGGTGCCGGCTTAATGTACACGGTTTGTACATCGGGTGCCATTTTCTTGATTGTTTTCAGGTTCGTTACCCGGGAGTCGTGTATCTCTTTTACGCCCAGTGCAAGTACTTCTTTGAGGAAAGTTTCTTCGCCGCAAAGCAGCTTTGTGACGATGCCCCAATCAATGTTCTTCTCCCGGAACACCTGGTTGAGGTGGTTGTAGTTGTGTTGCAGGCGCTCCCGGTATAGTTTTAATACTGCCATTCTTTATCGTATTATTCTGTATTCCAGGTATTTGTTCGTGAAGCCCATTTTTTCATAAAGGTGCCTTGCCGGGTTGTCAGGCTCCACATGCAGGGCAATGCTTCCGGTTGTAGTTTCGGTAGCCAGCTGCACCAGTTTTTTGCCGACGCCCTTGCCGCGCTGGCTGTTATGCACGGCTACATATACCAGAATGTTTTCGGGTATATAGCCGCTCATACCGGTGTTGTTCAGGATGAGTGCCCCCACTACCTGGTCATTCTCCTGGGCCACGATCACTGCACCCCCTTTGCCTTCCGACTCTGACAAAGCATAGTCCATGCACTTGGCGATGTCTTCGAGGGCGTCGCCGTACTGGTCCAGGTGCCTGAACAGGAAGTCCAGCACCTCATCGCGTTTCAGCTGTTGGTGGTGGGTGGGGGTATAGATTTCATAATGGAGGGAGTTGGTGTCTGCCATTTTCTGATTTTTGTTGGGTTGAGGTATAGTATAATTAACGGGATGCAGCGCGCATGAGCAGCCGTGCGACCGAATAAATTAGCGTCCGAGTCAAATGAAAGCCGGAACGAGCGGTATAGCCAAGACTTATGTACGATGCATCTGCTTGTAATTGTTGTAGTGAGCAGGTACGCCCGGGCAGTCGGATTCGGTCCAGAAAGGCTGCTGGCAACTGTGACTTGCAAGTAATCCAATACGGATCCGGCTATACCTTCAGATTTCACCCGGCTGGCTGCAGCGGGCATGTAGAGTAAAAAGTAGGTAAGGTTAAGAAGGCGTATTTGTTAGAATAGTATAAGTTGTCTGACATAGAAGAGGTATGGGTGTTCTTGAATATAGTTAAAATTGTGTTGAAAAGCCCGGTTTTATTGTAAAAGGTGCGTGTAGAGGTTCAGGTGTATAAAATAGCCTCTGTTTTTTGTGCAAAACCGGCTTGTGCTCGCGGTGTAGGCTGTGATGCGGAATAGTGAGCGGCAAGGGAGCTGATTGTT
>NZ_JSYF01000046.1:0-10657 GCF_054824225.1 Pontibacter sp. HJ8 | reverse complement strand
TGTGCTACGCCTGCGACAACCCGCTGGCACGGGGTGAGAAATATATCTGCACGGACTGTAACGTCAAGCTGCCCTATACTAACTTCCACGTGCATGGCGCTACTGAGTTGAATACACTGCAGCAAAGGTTTTGGGGCAAGGTGCCGGTTCGGTTTGCATTTGCCTACCTCTACTTCAGGCCCAAAGGGCGGGTGCAGCGGCTTTTGCACCGCCTCAAGTACAAAGGAGCGCAAGAACTGGGAGAACAGCTGGGAAAGCGGTATGGCGCGCTCCTCTCCGACCATCGGTACGCGGATCAGTTTGACCTGATCCTGCCCGTGCCCCTCCACCGGCTCAAGTTGCGCCGCCGTGGCTATAATCAATCCGATGGTTTTGCAAAGGGTTTGTCAGATGCTCTGAAAGTGGAATGGAGCAGCAGCATATTGGTCCGAAACACCGACACGGCCACGCAGACCAAAAAGAGTCGGCTGGACCGCTGGCAGAACGTAGAAAAAGTATTTGAAGTAAAGAAGCCCGAGCTGGTAAAAGGCAAACGTGTACTGCTGGTAGATGATGTGCTTACCACAGGCGCTACTTTGGAGGCCTGTGCCGTGGTGTTGTTGGAGAGTGGTTGCCAGGAAGTAAGTGTGGCTACGATAGCAGCTGTCCTGTAGCAGGCATTGCAGGCAAACTCGGTGGGAATGAAAAAAGCCTGGGTAAACCCAGGCCCTTTAATATTAATTAACTGTTAGTTCTTATTTGTTTGATCCGGCATTGATCATCGCGCAACGGAAACCGATCGTTGCAGTAGAGGAATCCTGCGCCATGAATCTTCTGGTACCAGGAGATAGCCAGTAAGCAACATCTTTCCAGGAGCCGCCTTTGAAAACGCGCACCTCGTTATTGATCAAAGAATGGTATCCTTCGCTGCTGTCATAGTTTTCAGCTTCGTCCAGGAAACCATCTCTGCGGAACGGGTTCAGATCTTCTACATCCTGGAAGGAAAGCGGACGGTAAATGTCCTGTACCCACTCATTCACGTTACCAGCCATGTTGTACAGACCGAAGTCGTTTGGCGGGTAGCTGTAGATATAATCCGTGATCATAGCACCGTCGTTCAGGGAGCCTGCTATACCGGCATAGTCACCGCGACCACGCTTGAAGTTAGCCAGGAACTTGCCCATTTGCTTACCATGCGGGTTACGCATCTGGTGGCCGTCCCAAGGGTATAATCTTCTGTTGTGCTGGTTTTCGTCTTCGTTGTATTGCGTACCGATCAGAGCCTGCGCTGCGTATTCCCACTCAGCCTCCGTTGGGAGACGGTAGTTCGGAAGCACATAACCCGATTCGATTGAAAGCGCTTCTGCCTCAACAGGCTCCTGCGCTGCTCTTTTTCCGAACAGGCCTTTTCTCTTGCCACCACCACTTGTCGCTTCTTTCGCTAGGTTCTCGTTCACCTTGGCCGTACGCCAGGTGCAGTAGTCGTTGGCCTGTAACCAGCTTACGCCCACTACCGGGAAGAAACGGAAGCCAGGGTAACGCAGGTAATACGTTACATACGGGTCGTTGAAAGACAGCTGGCGTGACCAAACTGTCGTATCAGGCAAAGCAGCCTGGTATACCTCCGGCAGGGAATCCGCCTTCAGGTAATGCAGGTACTCCAGCCAGTGAATGTTGGCAACCTCTGTCTCATCCATATAGAAAGAAGCAACCGTAACCGTGCGCTCGATGTTGTCGCGGGTCATGGCAATATCTTCTTCCATAGAGCCGAGCGTGGTACGGCCACCTTCTATGAATACCAGACCAGGAGCCTGGGGAAAGTCCTCATAGTCGTTTACCTGAAACGCTGTCTCATCCTCATTGTACTCTATACCTGTGGCGGAGCTAACGTCCCCGGGATCAGTACTAGTTGGGTAGCCTCCCCCTCTTCCGCAGGACGTGAGAAGTATTCCTCCCAAAACGGCAGCCGATACATACTTAATAAGCTTCATAGATTAAGACCTACTATTGATAAGGTTCTTTTAACGTAATTTAATGTGCAATTATAACTAAATTCAGAATGCCGGACAAACAATGTTATGGTTTATTTTATACCTGCCATTGCCCCGCAACAAATTACTCAGATCGATCCGTTCAAAAATCAAAGATATTTCGTTAGCCCCTCCTGCCTGCCTGCCAAAACCCTGCAATCCAATGTCATGGCTGAACCCTATCCGGAGCTGTTCCAGTTCTACTCCCACGATCACGGCCAGACTCTGGTCCTGGTCTGCGCTGGCTATCGGAACTCCTTTATATATAAGTCCTAACGCCAGAGGCGTGTAGATAGTATACAGCGCTGCATCAACCCGGCTAAAATTCTGCTGGCGCGAGAAATTTAGGGCCGGGCTCAGGCTGAACTCCGCATTCCGGCGGCTCAGGCTGGTCGGGAGGTAGAACTTGTAGCCGGCACTGGCAACATACCGCAGGGGCAGTTGGGTGGTTTCAGCAAACCCGTAGTCCGGCTTGTTGAGATGCGAGGCAGTAAAACCCACCCAGAACTGGCGGCTATACACCAGGCCTCCGACAGCAAAGCTCAGGTAGCTGCTTGGTTCGAAGACACTGGCCTCGGCAGAGCGTACGGCTGTCTGCCCGTTGTCGGACAGCTGGTCCCCAAAAACCAGGTTATCGTAATTGATGCGCAGGGAAGAAAAAGACGTCTGCAGGCCGGCTGAAAAAGCCCAGTCTTCTGACAGATTGGTATGATACGCATAGGAAAGAGCCGCCTGCAATTTTTGTAATCCTCCAACACCGGCCTTGTCCTGTTGCAGCACCAGGCCTACGGCACTTTTAGTGCCTTCAAACCGGTAGTCGCCCGAAAGCTGGTTGGTTACGAAAGAGCCGTTGAGCGAAGGCCACTGGTTGCGGTGAGCGACTGCAACACTCCAACTATGGCCCAGGCCGCTGAAAGCCGGGTTCAGGTATAGCCGGTTGGCATACTGCTGCGTAAAGAGCACCTCCTGCGCCGGCAGGGCAAAGCTCCAGAGGCAGCAGGTAACAAATAAAATTATTTTTTTCGGGGCTATCCGCATACTGTAATCACTCCTTAACGGTTATTTAACAGGAGCTAGTGTAAAATTTGCATGGTTTTGGCTATAAAATTATATAGTTTAGCTTTTACTAAAACCAACCATCCATATGAAAAAAGTAGTTATCGGTTTTTTTGTCTTCCTGGCGCTCCTGTTTGCAGTAGCGGCTTTGGTGCCCTTTCTTTTCAAAGATAAAATTAAAGGCGCCTTAGACAAAGAGATCGCCCGGAATATAAACGCCTCCGTGCAGTACAAGACAGAGGACGTGAGCCTCTCGCTCCTGCGCGACTTCCCCAATATGTCGCTGGGCGTTGAAAACCTGCTGATCGTGGGGCAGGATTCATTTGCGACCGACACCTTGGCCCGCATACCTTCCTTCCGCATGGGCCTTGACCTGATGAGCGTGATCACAGGCAACGAAGTGAAAATAAATACCATCCAGCTCAACGATCCGACGATCCGATTGCTGGTGCTCAAGAGCGGCAAAGCCAACTGGGATATCTTTATCGCTGACACGGCGGCAACTGCTGCAGCTGACACCGCTGCCAGCGATTTCAGGATGGCGATCAAGAAATGGGACATCACCAACGGGACACTCTTTTACGATGACCTGAGCATACCTTTCGGGGTTTCAGCTTACAATGTGCACCATACAGGCAGCGGTGACTTTGAAAAAAGTGTGTTCGATATGGTTTCCAAAACCACTGCGGACCGCTTTGTGATGACCTACGATGGCATGAACTACATCGAAAATGCCAAGCTCGATGCCGATGTGACCCTGGCCATGGACCTGGACAAGTACCTCTATACCTTCAAGGACAACAACATCCGCATCAACGAGTTTCCGTTCCAGTTTGCCGGTACGATCCTGATGCCGGAAGAGAATATAGACATGGACCTCACCTTTAAGGCTACGGAGACCGATTTCCGCAATGTGTTGTCGGTGGTGCCGGGTATGTACCAGGAGGATTTCAAAGACATCAAGACAGAAGGCAGGCTGAGCTTTGACGGTTACCTCAAAGGCCGCATGAACGATTCGCTGATGCCGGGCTTTGGCACGGAGCTGAAGATCATGGAAGGTATGTTCAAGTACCCCGACCTGCCCCAGGCCGCCCGTAACATCAACCTGGACATGCGCATCGACAACAAGGACGGCGACCTGGAGAACACAATCATCGATGTGCGCAAGCTGCACCTGGACCTGGGCAAGAATCCGATAGACGCCCGCGTGCTGGTACAAGGTATAGAAACCATGCAGGTGGACGGCAACGTGAGAGCCAATATCGATCTGGATGAGATCACAAAGGTATTCCCTGTAGAAGGCATGACCCTGCGGGGCCTCTTGAAAGTAGACGCCGACGCGAAAGGTACCTACAGCAAAACGAGCATGCCCGTGATAGACGCGGACATGCGCCTGACCAACGGCTACGTGAAGTCAAAGGACTTCCCGGCTCCGATCCAGAACCTGAGCATGGTGACCAATATCCTGAACAAGACCGGCAATACGGATGATACCCGCATCAACGTGGAACACTTCAAGATGACGCTGGACGGGGAACCGCTCGAAGGCCGTGTGCTGGTGCAGGGGATTGACAAGCCTGTTTTTGATGGCCAGATCAAAGGTATACTGGACCTGACCAAACTGACCAAGATCTTCCCGCTGGATGAAATGACGGTATCGGGCCGCATCAACGCGAACGTAGCCGCCAAAGGTAAAATGTCGGATATCGAGGCAGAGAAGTATACCAATGTGACCGCGAATGGCACCATGGCCATCAGCAACCTAAACTTTGTAAGCAAAGACCTGCCACAGGGCATCAAGATAAACAGTGCAGATGCGGTATTCAACAACGAGCGCATCCAGCTCAACAACATGAAAGGCTTCCTGGGTAAAAGCGATATACAGGCCAGCGGTACTGTCTCGAACTACTTAGGATATGCCCTGGCTGAGAACCAGCCTTTGCGCGGTAACTTCAACCTCATCTCCAACACCTTCAATGTGAACGAATGGATGGTGGATGAAAACACCGGCCAGACAACTGCTGCCACTACTGAGGCAGAGGGTGTGGTAGAAGTGCCCGACAACCTGGACATCACCCTGAATGTGGATGCCAAGCAGGTACTTTATGACAACCTGAAGCTGAGCAACGTGGATGGGCGCGTATTGGTGAAGGACAAGGTCGCCCGCCTGGAAACCGTGAAGTTCAGCACCCTGGGCGGTACGTTTGTGACCAGCGGCAGCTACAACACCAAGAACCTGCAGCACCCGCTCTTCGACTTTAAGCTCGATATCCAGAACCTGAATTTTAAAGAAGCTTTCAATGCCTTCAACACGATCCAGGCTATTGCGCCGATAGCAGGTCTGCTGGAGGGTACCTTCTCCACCAAGTTCAACCTGGCCGGAGAGATCGGCCAGGACATGACGCCCGTTTTCAAGTCAATGGATGGAGCAGGTATAATCGAAGTAGTGAAAGCGGCTGTCAAAGATGTGAAGATCGTGGATCAGATCAGTTCGCTGACACGTTTTGATGAGCTGAAGTCATTCGTAATCGAACATAAGAAGATCGATGCGCAGATCATTGACGGCAGCCTGGTGATCAAGCCTTTCGATATGAAAATAGGCAATGTAAATATGACAGTGGGGGGTACCAACAATGTGAATGGCAACATCGACTACGTGACGGCTCTGAATGTGCCGGCTGGTAAAGTAGGCCGTGAACTCAACACGCGCCTGGCAAGCCTGATCGGGAACGAAGACCTGAAGAATTCCGAGCGCATCACCCTGAACCTCAACATAGGTGGAACCCTGTCTCAGCCTCGCGTTGCGCTGGCAGGCGGCAGCGTAAAAGCACAGGCCAAAGACCTGGTGCAGAGTGCCGTGCAAAATAAGGTAGACGACGCCAAATTGCAACTGGAGCAACGCAAGCAGCAACTGCAGGACAGCGTGAAGAATGAACTGGACAGAAAACGCGTGGAGGCAGAAAACAAAGCACGCCAGGAACTGGAGAAAAAGCGACTGGAAGCGGAACAGCAGATCAAGAAGCAGGCAACCAATAAAATTACGGATCTGCTGAAGCCAAAAGCGAAGCCTGCCCCTACGCAGCCGGATACAACAAAGGCAGGCAATAACTAAAATGTAATTTTCCTTAACTGTACGTCTCTCAGAGAATTGTACTTATAGGGACTCCTAAAGGCTGGCTGAATGTATCTTCAGCCAGCCTTTATTTTTGTACTGCTATATAACATTATTTCATTACTTATCGTTTTGTAGTTGCAGGGTTCATAAGAGAAACATTACTACACACTCTGCTCAAAAAATATAGCCCTGTCTGAATCTTCATTTTATCTTCATCTTTGGTTCAGATATTTGCTATGTAACTTTTAAAATAAAACTTTATGAAAGCAAAATTTGTAATTCCTTTCCTGCTGAGTGGCCTTGTAGGTTTCAGTTCATGCGATAGTGACTCTGACAGCAATGGCACCGCCAAGATGGAAGTTCGTATGACGGATGCGCCCGGCGACTACGATGAAGTAAACATAGATATCCGCTCTGTACAGATTCACAAAGAAGTAACGGACAGTGAAGAAGGCTGGCAGACGCTGGACCAGATCCATCCGGGCGTATACAACCTGCTGGACTTTGCCAACGGCCGTGATACGCTGCTAGCCAGTGCCAACCTGCCTGCAGGCACCATCTCCCAGATCAGACTGGTGCTGGGCGACAACAACTCACTGAAACTGAAAGACGGCAACACTGTGGCCTTGAAGACGCCTAGCGGGCAGACTTCCGGTGTAAAACTGCAGATAAATGCCGAACTGAAAGAAGACGTGACCTATGTAGTGTTGCTGGACTTTGATGCCGCTAAGTCGATCGTAGCCAGAGGCAACGGACAGTACAACCTGAAGCCGGTGGTGCGCACCATTACCCAGGCAATAGCAGGCGGTATCAAAGGCAAAGTAACGCCTGCCGATGCGAAGCCAGGCATCTATGTGATCTCAGCTGCGAATGACACGATCGGTGGTTTTGCCAATGATGAGGGTAACTTCCTGATCAAAGGGGTAAAAGCTGGTACCTACAGCGTGAAATTCTACACGGAGAATAACTTACAAGATACCACATTGGTTAATATAAGCGTATCCCAGGACCAGATCAAAGACCTGGGTACGATTGCCTTACCAAAGAAATAATCTCAGGCCTTAAGAGGTATGACTTTGGGTCCTGCTTCTTAAGTTTAGAACACCTATCTGCCCTAAATAAAAAAGGAGCTTCTCGTATCGAGAAGCTCCTTTTTTATTTAGGGTCTAACGCCTTGTGTCTGACGTCTCTTGTCTAATCTAAAATACCTGGCCCATCAGTTCACGCACATAAGTAACGTAATCTGTGTTGGGAGGCGTATGGCCGCTCTTACGCAGGTCCGTGGCCGCCTGCGCACGGTGGTAAGTGGCATGGTTGAACGCATGGGTCAGGATGTCGAGTACGCGGGTGCTATACTGGTGGCCCTGGCTGTTGGTATAGTCTATGAGGCGGTTGAATTCTGCTTCATCGCTGTTGGCTACCAGTTCAGCAATCTTGTACGATGCGTACTTGTGTAACTTCTGCAATTCTTCCAGAGTGTGCTCCTGCCATACCTTTACGGGGCTTTTGGTGCTGGTGATGCGAGCAATCCAGATGGCCTGCGCATTTAGGGCATGGCTAAATAAGCGGGCTGCGTGGGTAGGCAACTCTGGTAACTCAGCAAATACATCCAGCATGGTCTGATTCGCCCAGATGTTGTACTCTGAAAGATTCTTTAATACGTCGTTTCCTGTCATCTTTAATTTAACTTTCTCTTTTATCTTCCCAAATCAGGGTTTCGTTTGTCCGTGTTTCCAAAAAGTCGGTACAGCGCCCGTCCCCTTTGCCGGTAATGCCGCCTTCCGGCTCGCAAAGGAGGTTGCCATCCACATCGTATACCTTGCCCGGGATATCGCAGCAGCGGCTTGGCAGGTAGTATACCTCCTGCTCCTTGTAGTTGTAGCGGTATAATTTGGCAGGCGGATTGGCGGGTGGCTCCTGCTCCAGCTCCCGGATGAGGTCGCTGAGCCAGGCAGCATGTTGGCCTTCGGCATTTTCGTCAGCTGAGTCCTGAGCAGGCAGATCCGAAGATTTGCAGCCACTTACCACGGTCAGCAGTAAAAGCAGTGCAGCAAAAACCCAGCCTGACGATTTTCTCGCGACCATAGTGATCCTTTTTTGAAACAATGCGCAAAGGTAGTTATTTACCTCCTCAATAGGGTGCTCTTTTTAACTGATGTTGCAACACAAAGATAAAGCTTTATTGCACTTAATTATATCCCCCAGGCTTTATAAGTCTACATTTACGTAGTCTGCCCAATAAGGTACAAAAATGAACAGGCCCACGATCACAGCCGTGATCGCCGCCAGCAGTACGGCGCCCGCTGCCAGGTCCTTGGTTTTGCCTGCCCACAGGTTTTGCCCCGGTGATACAAGATCCGTGAGGGTTTCCAGAGCGGTATTGAAGGTTTCGGCCACCCATACCAGTCCGATGCACAGGATGAGCAGGCACCACTCCATCCGGGTTACTTCAAAACCATACCCCATGAGGAGTACCACCACGCTGGCCAGCACATGCAGCTGCATGTTGGGTTCCGAGCGGAATACCGCGTAAAGTCCTTTGAATGCGAAACGAAAGCTGTTGTAGCGCGACTTGATGTAGGAAGGTCGGTCCATGGGAAGCTGTATGGGTGATAAATGGGCTGATAAAGCTATGATTATACTTGGTTGGGTTCAAGAATGTTAGAACAGTACGATGTACCGCTATTGTACAAGTTTCAAGGCGGCTGCCCGGATGCAATACCGGACCTGGGAAGGGGTTCTGGCATCCTGAAACAGGTGGCCCAGGTGCTGTTGGCACTGGCTGCACAGGAGTTGGATGCGGAGCCGGCCATATGTATCGAGTGGGTGGTGCGTCACGTTCTGTCCTATCTGTTCCCAAAAGCTGGGGAAACCAGAGCCGACATCGAACTTTGTCCCTGCCTCAAACAGTTTGTTCCCGCAGTTGCTGCAGGTATAGGTCCCCTGCTCTTCCGGGTGCAGTTGTTGGCTGGGGTCTATCTTCTGGTTGCGAGGCATACTTTCTTCAATAACATCTCCTCTTACATCCTGGTCCTGACGGGAGTGGCAGGCTTATGAAAGTTTTACCAATGTATAGCAAACACACTCAGGGAGAAGTAAGAAATTGGAGTTCGGGGTTTAGTAAAAAAGGCAGATGCGTTTCCACACCTGCCTTTTGATTTTTGGATTAGTCCTCCTTTTCCAGTTCTTCCACCGGTACAAATTTCATCGAGATCGAGTTGACGCAGTGGCGGATGTTCTTTGGGGTCAGGTACTCTCCTTCGAACACGTGGCCCAGGTGCGCCCCACAGTTGGAGCAAACGATCTCGGTGCGATGGCCATCGGCATCCGGTATACGCTTCACGGCTCCTGTAATCTCGTCGTCGAAGCTTGGCCAGCCGCAGTGTGATTCAAACTTATACTCCGAGGTATAAAGGGGCGCATTGCAGCGCCGGCACAGGTAAACGCCCTCGGCCTTGTTGTGCTCATACTCTCCTGTACCCGGATATTCGGTGCCTTTGCGCACGATGATGCGTTCTTCTTCGGGGGTCAGTTTGTTATATTCCGATGGGTCTTTCGCTATTTTCATGGTATATGCTTGTGGTGTTGGTTTGTTTATACGTGTGGTTTTAAAAACAAAGATTGAAAGAAGAAGGTTTAGCCGCGCTGCCTTACCAAGTATAGCGACGGGCTCAACCTACTTTACAAATCATCTAGCACAAGTATAAACCCTGTATCTGAAGTATGCTAGCTGATTCCCCTCTACTTCCACTTTGCCTCTACCCACTTTTGCTGTTGTTCTTTGTTAAGAAACGACCAGGCGACAATGCGGCTTATTTTATTCCCCTGGCCCATCGGAATGGTTTTTACATCTGAGGCGCCTGCTGCTTTTAAAGCATAAAGTATAGGTTTCAGGTTTTCTGATTTCGAGATCAGAGTTGTAAACCAAAAGCAGGAAGTGGCCATTTGCCGGCTCTCGGAGATCATCTTCTCCACAAAACTTTTCTCCCCTCCCTGGCACCACAATTCAGCCTTCTGCCCGCCGAAATTCAAGGTTGGCTTCGCGGCTTTCTTTTGCTGTAGGTTCTTTAGTTTACGGATTGTGCCGGCTAGTGCTTCTGCCAAAGACGCATGAAAGGGCGGGTTGCAAATGGTCAGGTCAATGAAGTCACTTTTTTGGATGATCCCCTGAAAGATATTTTTAGGATTCGGCTGTAGCCGCAACTCCACATGACCCTTCAGTGAGGGATTTGCTTCCAAGATGTTGCCTGATGACTCGATGGAAACCGGGTCAATATCGGCACCAATAAAAGACCAGCCATACTCCCTGTTCCCGATAATAGGGTAAATGCAGCTGGCACCCACACCCACGTCCAGGCATTTTATCATATCTCCTGTCGGGATCTTTCCCTGATTTGAGGTGCCTATCAGGTCTGCCACATAATGTATATAATCTGCTCTTCCGGGAATGGGTGGAGTCAAGTAGTCTTGTGGAATA
>NZ_JSYF01000424.1:0-10106 GCF_054824225.1 Pontibacter sp. HJ8 | reverse complement strand
TTCTTTCACGATCTGCCCATTTAAAAGGATATACCTGAAGCCAGAAGCAAGCTGGTGAGGGTTCTCATACGTCGCATTCTCCTTTACTTCCTTCGGATCGAACAGCAGCAGGTCCGCTTTGTAGCCCGCTAGGACAAGTCCCCGATCAGCCAGTCCAATCGTCTGGGCAGGCAGGCCGGTCATTTTACGGATGGCCTCCTCGAGTGGCAGGAGTTTCTCATTGACAACGTATTTTTCCAGTATTCTGGCAAAGGCTCCATAACCTCTGGGGTGACGCATAGAAGGGCTGCCGTCGGTACAGATCATGATGTGGGGATCTTTCAGGAAAGTTTCCTGCAGCGCTTCGTCCATAATAAAGTAAGCTCCGTCCGCTCCGTAAGGGCCTATGTCTTCCATGAGCGCTAGCTCAAATGGCTTTTTGAGTTCTTCTGCTACCTGCCCAAGTGTCTTGGCTTTGTAGGATCCGGAGCCGAGGAGGGTTGCTTCAGGGCCGTTGCGTTGTATTATCTTCTTTTTCAGGAAGGTCGCTAGTTCTTCTCTTCTGGTTCTCAGCACTTCCTGATAATCGTTCGGTTTCTTGGCCCAGTCCGGAAACAGGATCTCTATACCTGTATAAGAGGCTGTGTAAGGATAAAAGTCTGCTGTCACCTGTATACCCTGTTTGCGGGCTTCGTCCAGGAGCTGTAGTAGCTCATTTGCCCGGTTTTCGCCTTTGCCATACACTACTTTGATATGCGACACATGCACTGGGCAGTACTTCCCCTGTACCAGCAGCTCCCGAATAGAACGTTCTACCAGGGCGTCATCTTCGTTGCGCATATGGCTCATGATCAGGCCTTTTTTGCTGCCTACGACTTTGGCCAGCCTGTTTAGCTCCGCGCTGTCAGCATACATGCCGGGGGTATACTCCAGGCCCGTCGTCATGCCAAAGCAGCCGGCATCCAGCGCCTTTATCAACAGCTTTTCCATGGCTGCCATACCTGCTTCTGAAGGGACGCTATCATACTGTATACCTGAAAGCATACGCAGGGTGTTGTGGCCTGCAAATAAGGCCACATTTACACCCGGCTTTTTCTCCGCTACGGCATCCATCCATACCTGAATGTCTTCCTGCTCCGGACTGAAGCCATCCTGTCCGAGGCAGATGGTGGTCACCCCCATCGACAGGAAATTGGTAAATGCCGGCGTTTCCAGCGGATCACCGTGTGCGTGGGCATCGATAAAGCCCGGCGTCAGGTATAGGCCACGGGCATCTATTGTTCTGCCGGCCGTGTAAGTCGCCGACGTATCCGGATCAATCAGCGCGATGGAGTCGCCTTGCAGCAGCACGTTGGCCACGTATGCTGCTTTCCCGGTTCCATCAATTACAATGGCTTTTTCTATCAGCAGATCATAGGATACCGCATCCTGCTGGTTCTGGCAGGAGGTGATAACTGCTGCTATCGAAACCAAGGCAGCTACTTTAGTGGCTAACAGTCTGAATGTCGTCATGCTTAAATATAGAGGATTCTGATGCTAAAACAATAGCCGGAGGCACAGGCAGCATACTTCGTGCTAGAGCTAAAAAATATGCTGACCCTGCTTAAATTTTTTTTGGCTGATTTTAATTTATTACAATATACTGATTGTCAATATATTGTGGTTTGAGTATAGGGCTGTTCGCTGTCCTGTGCGTGTTGTGTTCCGCTAACAAATCACACAAATAGCGTATATGGCATACAAATTGTAAATACAGACCATAATTAGATTTAGGTTTTCTTATTAAAAGAGATCGTTATGAAAAAGGTAAGTTATGTAGTGAGCCTGGCACTGATGGTATCAGTTGCTGTTGGCAGTTCGGCACAAGCGCAGGAGAAAAGAACCGGCTGGAGCCCGCAGGCAAAAGGTGCAGTGATTGGTGCCGGTACAGGTGCTGCTGCAGGAGCCATCATTCATAAGCGTAACCGGGTTGTAGGTGGTGCTGTGGGTGGTGTTGTAGGCGGCGCGGCCGGCTACGGTATAGGCAAGCATATTGACAATAAAAATAAGGAGAGAGAAGCAGAAGCTGCCCGTATAGCAGCGGCTGAGAGAGCGGCAGCGGCCGAAAGAACCGCGGCGGCAAACAGAGCAGCCGCTAACCGTGAGGCAGCCAACAGAGCAAGTGTAGCTAAAAACTCGAAAGCTCCTGCCAAATCCGTAGCGGCCAGACAGTCCAGCCTGGTAGCTGCGACTCCGATGGAGGAAAATGCTGCGAACTCTGTTGCTATGATGTATAATGCAAGTGGCGAGACGCTACCGTATATGGTGAATGCGGCTTATCTGCCGAATGAGCATTATGGCGACCGTTCAAAGCCGTACCATACCTCCGAATATAGAAGAAAGAGTTGGTAACAGGCATACCCTGTCATTCATCTACACAATGCCCGGGCTTCAGGTCCGGGCATTTTAAATAAATCCCGATATATATTCTTTCCGTAATAAGCCGTGGTTCATTTATACATTTAAATTCTGACAACATGAAAACGTTCCTTTATATAATATTCGCAACCGTATTCCTGGCTTCCTGTTCGGAAGCGAAGGAAGAAGTAAACGTACAGGATCTTAACCAGCAGTTTATTGGAGCCTGGAATTCCAAAGACTCAGACAAGATCATCTCGTTGCTGGCAGATGATGTTCACTTCCTGCAAGGAGAAGTACACTTCAGCGGAAAAAATGAAGTAGCTGACAAGTGGGTGAGAGAGACAATGGGTACGATCACGGATCTGAAAACCAATGTGGTCAGCACAGGTACCGACAAGGAAATAGCGTATGAAGCTGGTACCTTTTCAGTCGATGTGCTTCCTTCGGGCCCGAATGAGCCCCACGCCTACGGAGAAGGCAATTTTATGCTTCTCTGGAAGAAAGGAGCCGATGGCACCTGGAAATTAAGCTATGCCCAGTTGGAAGATATGCCGGTAGTGGCCAGAAATTAAGCCATCCGATTACGTTTTACTTAAACAACAAGAGGCTGCCTGTGAAGGGCAGCCTCTTGTTGTTTAAGTAAAATAAAGTCCGTTTCTGTTTAATGAAAGAACATATAGGCTATAAATATAGCTGCCAGTATACCTGCCAGATCAGCCAGCAGACCACAGGTTAAGGCATAGCGGGACCGCTTGATGCCTACCGAACCAAAGTAGACAGCCAGTATATAGAAAGTAGTTTCGGTAGAGCCCTGGAAAACTGATGCCATACGCCCGACAAATGAATCGACACCATAATTGGTCATGGCCTCGACCATCAGCCCGCGTGCACCACTGCCACTCAGCGGTTTCATGAAAGCAACCGGCAAGGCCGGTACAAAGTCTGTGTTCACACCCGCCAGCGCGATCAGGTAACCCATGCCATTCACCAGCATGTCGAGTGCACCGGAAGTACGGAACACGCCGATCGCCACCAGGATGGCTACCAGGTATGGGATGATGGTGATGGCTACCGTAAAGCCTTCTTTCGCACCTTCAATAAAAGCCTCATATACATTCACCTTCCGGATCAGGGCCAATCCGATAAAGGAAATGATGATCGAGAAAAGGATGACATTACTGGCTACTGTGGAAATAATGCTGATCTGCTCCTGCGGGATCGTGCTGAAGTAATAGATAAGACTGGCTATCAGAAGCAGGAGCGTACCCAGGTAGGCCAGTATGACCGGGTTGAAGAGATTGATACGCTGGTAGATCGCCACAGAGATCAGACCCACCAGGGTCGAGAAGAAAGTAGCCAGCAGGATCGGTATAAACACATCGGAAGGATCCACGGCGCCCAGCTGTGCACGGAATACCATGATGCTGATCGGGATGATGGTAAGTCCGGAAGTATTGAGCACCAAAAACATGATCTGGGCATTGGACGCCCGTTCTTTGATGGGGTTCAGCTCCTGCATCTCCTTCATGGCTTTGAGGCCAAGCGGAGTGGCTGCATTGTCCAGACCCAGCATATTGGCCGAGAAGTTCATCAGGATGGAACCGAACACCGGGTGGTTTTTGGGGAGCTCCGGGAAGAGGCGGTTGAAGAAAGGGGCCACCAGCCGGGCGAAAATCGCGATGATGCCCCCTCGCTCGCCTACCTTCATCAGGCCCAGCCAAAGGGTCATCACCCCGGTCAGGCCCAGGGAAATCTCAAAGCCGAGTTTGGCATTGTCGAAGGTACTGGCTACAAGTTTCTGGAAAATCTCAACGTCGTTGAAGAAGATGAGTTGGAACAGGGCAATGGCAAAGGCGATCAGGAAAAAGGCCGCCCACAAATAATTTAATACCATGAAGAAAAGGTTGGTTGGTCAGGAATCGGACTGTAAGATACAAACTGATCCCATAACCGGTTGTGCTATATAGTAGAAATTTAGTTGATACCTGTGTTTCAGGAATGTGGAGGCAGGAAAAACCAGTCGCTACAGCACGAGTCCGTGAAAGAGCGCCGGTCTGCTGCCTTGCAGGTCATAGACAAAGCCATTCACGATCGCATAGCGTACCTGGCCTTTTTCATCCTGCAGTACAAAATGTGCCCCCCGATCCAGGCCCAGGCGATGATTCACAGTACCTGAAAGCGTGGTTACGTTCAACGGCAGTTCCAGCGGGTTTACAGTTGCATGCGGAAGTGTTTCTACCCGGACAGTGGTATAGCCCTCCTGTAACAGCTGAAGCGATCGCGCAGGCGTTAACTCGGACAGGTTCTTAAAAGGCGACGCGTATACCTTACCCGGCACCAGCGTCAGCCCGGCAGCATCCAGTTCCTCGTAGCCATAGAAGACGCTCATGTCCCCGATCTCCTCTATACTGCTGGCCTGATAGAAGCCCTTTGCATTTGCCGCCTTTACTTCGGAGTGGTTGATGCCGACATCCAGCAGCGTATTTTGTCCGTCTTCCTGGTAGCGTACGCCCCGCAGCACCAGGTCAAAGAGGTACCGTTCATTTTCAGGTATTTTGAAATAATCCTTCCGGTCATACGCCTTATAACCTTCGTCTCCGATCAGGTGCAGGGCCGAAACGATGGATGCAAAGTTGAGCTGGCGGATATACTGTTTCTCCGGATCGCCTTTGTAGCCACCGGACTCGATCAGGATCACGCTGGTGCCCCATTTCTGGATATTGTCGCCAAAAGCACGTGGCTCGTGCTCATCGGAGTATTTGGCCACCTGCCCCGGTATAAATTGCTGCAGCGCCTCATTCATGCCTACAATCGTGCGCATGGCCCGGTCGCGTACTTCGTTCACAGACTGCGCGTGGTCGTAGGCCGGTGCCAGGAAGGAGATGGTAGCCGGCTTGGGAGTGGTGCCTACGGTATAGTGGCGGCTCTGGTCATGCAGGTTGAAGCCAAACTCCGGATCCAGGCTATCCCGCAGGCTTTTCAGCAACCGGGCCTCCGGGCTTTGTAGCCGGAGCGCGTCCCTATTGAGGTCCAGCCCCAGCGCATTGCGGCGTTTGTACTGCTCGGCCCCGTCCGGGTTCAGCATGGGCACAATGTAGAGCGTCGTGTTCTGCAGGATATGCTGCCGCACAGGATCTAACGCGTCTGATTTCTGCAGAAAATTGAAGAGGTCAAGCAAAGCCATCGTGGCCGTTGGCTCGTCCCCGTGCATCTGCGACCAGAGCATGACTTTGGTCTTGCCCGTACCTACTTTCACCAGGTAGATGTCACGCGCCTCTACCGACTGGCCTACTACCTGCACTTCAAACAAAGGGTGCTGCTTCAGTTGCTCGAGCAGCGGAACAATGTCCTCGTGCTTGAAGCGCCGGTGCGATACGGCAGGCTCCTTATAAGTGGCATGTTGTTCAAAGGCCTGACCGGCGATTTGCGCAATGGGCTTGTGTGTCTGGCACTGGGTAGCTAAAAAAGTCATGAATATCAGTAAAAATATAGAGCGTTTTCGCTTCATAGCACAAGTTTTAGGCGGCTGTTTTCAACCGCAAGTGAGCAAAATCCTCCGGCTATACCTGGGCAGGACCGGAGGTGTTCGGTTCACCTTGATAAGCTAAGGCGAAAACAGGTATAACAGATCGAATAAGGTATAGCTGCTGCAGAAAGCGAAACAGAATTTGCCGCTAAAGATAACGAATCAGACGATACACTGCGACAGTCCCCTTGCTATACCTTCCGGGAAAAAATACGCCTCCCGTTTCAGGTATAAGATCGGGTCTATACCTGAAACGGGAGGCGCTCATTCTATTTCCCTGGTTGATACCGAAAAAGGGGATTAGTTATTCGGCCATGCATTCCAGGGAATGCGGCTCAGGATAAGGATCAGGCCCAAACCATAGAAAATGGCAATGCTTCTGAAGCGCTTCTTGTCATCCCCGAGGCGCTTGGCGCGGGCATAACCTACTGTGATCAGCACCACCGCAATGATCATTGTAAGCGGGTGCTCCAGGATGTAAAGTCTTGAAACAGAATCCTTCATGGCAGCACCTGACGCATTGGCCATACCCAGCGGCGAGACAAAGTACAGGATCAGGCCGAACACCCACTGCAGGTGCGCCGGGATCAGACCAAGCAGGCTGGTCTTTCTGTTCTTATCCGTAAAGGGCTTGTTGCCGAACAAACCGGCAAGGGCACTCACGAGACTGATCACCAGACCTAGCAGTACCAGGTAGGTTAGGTAGGAATGTAAATGCTGTAGTCCTGTATACATGTTTTTGTGTTTTGTTGGTGTCCGTCGTAAATATACATTAAAAGATCAAAATACAGGAATATTGACCAAGATTGCGTGTGGATCCGGAGCGGGGAGGCAGGTATAGCATTTCCTCTAAAAGCAGCTTACGGCCCGAGAACCGGCTCCGGATGGAACGCCAGGTATAGCCGGAAACGAAGTGTTTTCACCTCTTCCAGTTTCAGGATCTGGCGCCTTCCTGCCGTGGAGCGCGCTGCGGGAAGCATCGAAAAAGCCCGCGCTGTGCACAACACGGGCTTTCTATACCTGACTGACTTGTTTCTCTTAGGCTTATTTTTTCTTTTCCGGCACAGTCCAGAGGTAGATGGTGGAGCCTTCTACATTCATGGTTTCATCAGGCTGCCAGTCGCCCATGTCGAAGGCGTGGGAGACGATGCGGGTGCCGGGTTTGAGCTGTTCCAGCAGCATGGGGCGAAGCTTCATGTTGACGGTTGGCAACAGGTATAGCGTGACCACGGATGCCGGGCTATAATCCACTTTAAACAGATTTCCCTCTACAAATTTTACCTTATCAGTCACACCTGCTTCCTTGGCATTGGCGTTGGCTTCTTTGATGCGCTCGGGATTGATGTCAAAGCCGGTAGCTTTGGCGCCATACTCTTTTGCAGCCGTCACCACAATGCGTCCGTCACCGCAGCCCAGGTCATACAGAACATCTTTGCTGTTCACATTGGCCAGCTTGAGCATGGCATCGACCACAGCCTGTGGAGTAGGCACGTAAGGTACATCCAGCTTGGGAGCCTCCGTAGACTTGGTGGTTGGGGTTGATTTAGGTGTCGTAGTCGTCTGTGCAAACGAAACCGTTACGCAAAGCGCCATCACTACGGCAGAGAGTGAATGTCTGATTAATCTCATCTTCTTTCCTTTCGTTAAAAAAATTATATAAAAATTAAAATTTCATATGCAAAGGAGCGGACGGATCTCTCGCTCAGGCTGCCGGACAGCGCAGGGTATACGGCCGGGTTTGGGGAGCTGGCTTCCACAGCTTGCTGCTGCAGACCCTAGTTCTACGATTTAGGCTGATTATCAGTTCTGTCTGATTTCAGAAAGAAGCAAAAAGAAGCCAGCCGATGCTTATGACTTTAATTATATAATCAAATCATTCCACCTCGATAACAACCTGCTATACCTGCACTGCCAGGGAAGAAGCCGTGTACTTCCTCTTACTTTCGGCGCTGCATACGTTTCTCGATGGCCGGCAATGCCAGCAGAAGCAGCACGCCTGCCACCAGTACCCCAATCCCGACCAGGGCTCCCAGCCCGGTATACATCAGACTTGAATAAAGCAGGTAGGCACTTGTCAGGCAAAAGATAAGCGGGGTGATGGGATAGAAGGGTACCCGGAAAGGCCGGTTCAGGTCAGGCTCTTTTCTTCTGAGGATGAATAATGCTATACCTACCAAGAGCAGGAAAAACCAGAAAACCGGCGCGGTATACTCTACCATTGTGGCAAATCCATTCCGTGTCAGCACACCCAAGCCGATCAGCCCAAGCGAGATGGTGCCCTGTACAATAAAAGCATTGACAGGCGAAGAGGTCCGGGCATTCCATTTGCCAAGGTATCCTAATACCTGAAAGTCGCGTCCCAGGGCATAATTGGTGCGGGCACCGGTAAAGATGGTCGCATTCACGGAGGTCAGCGCAGAAACCGTCACGATCAGCCCGATCAGCACCACACCGGCTTCACCAAACGTAATACGCATCAGGTCACCGGCTACGGCTTCCGATTGCGCCATACCGCCCAGGCCCAGCACGTGGAGGTAGGAGAGGTTGGTCAGCAGGTAGATCAGGGTAATGATGGCAATACTGGAGATCAGTGCGATGGCCATGCCCCTGCGCCCCGAGCGCAACTCCGCTGAAATGTAAGCGGCTTCGTTCCAGCCCCCGAACGTCAGCAGCACAAAGACCATGGCCAGCCCCAGGGAGGTGGTGGAACCGGACAGGGCAGGCACGGCAGTTATGGGGCCATTTCCATCCGGAGCAAAAAAGATTCCGGCTACTATGACGATCAGAATACCGAGGACTTCCAGGGCAGTGAGCAGCTTCTGTGTACCGGCCCCGAATTGGACACCAATGATGTTGATCCCGGTCAAAGAGATGACCACCAGGGCAGCATAGATCACCGAGGAATACTCGCCGATGCGGTAGATCTGGGCCAGGTAGTCTCCCACGATAAAAGAGAGGATGGCAATGGAGCCGGTTTGGATCACGCTCATCCGGGCCCAGGCAAACAGAAAAGCCAGTTTTTTGCCGAAAGCCCTCGTCAGAAAGTGGTAATCCCCGCCCGCATGCGGAAAAGTAGTGGTCAATTCGGCATAGCAAAGTGCGCCGATCAGGGAAACAAGCCCACCCAATACCCAGGCTGTCACGAACATGGCCGGATTTTCGACATTGGCAGCCACCAGCGAAGGTGTCCGGAATATACCTGCTCCCACCACGATCCCGACGATCATGGCGATGGCGTCGACCATACCCAGGGCCGGCCTGGGTTCCGCTTCGGATTCAACTGCTGACACAGTGGCCGTTACTTCCTGTGGCACCTCTGTGGCGGCCATGCCAGGTTCCTGGTTCCTTTCTTCCATACGCTATCCGTAATCGGTGAAGCCAGGCGAAATGTTCACTGCCTGAAAGCAATTGTACGTTCAGTGTCAAGGTTTTAGCGAATATTCAAAAACTTTTTTTCCTGTAAAAAATAGGAAACTTGGGAGGGTGATTTTACCCCGTAAGGGCGGACAGCAGATAAAGGCTTGCCTGGGAGGTGCACCGAACAGACCAGTTTAGCGATACAGGAGCAGCACGCGTAAATTTTTTTGACCGATACTAACTAGAGAAAGCTCCAAAATGAACTACTACAGGCTTTTTCGCTGCAAAAACTGTTAAAGTTTAATTAAATTTTGATTAAGTTACATCCTAATTTATTAGGAGTCGTACTAATTGATTAGGAAAGCTACTAACGTATTAGTAGCTTTGATCTAAATACTACCACCATGTTAAAATTAGGAAAACGAGAAGAGCAGATCATGCAGGTTGTCTGGCAACTCGGGGATGCCTTTATCAAAGACATCATCGATGAGATGCCGGAACCAAAACCGCACTATAACACCATTGCCACTATGGTGAAAATTTTGACTGAAAAGGGATTTCTGAGTGCCGAAAAAATTGGAAACATGTACCGGTATTCTCCCCTAGTTCCCCTGGCCGAGTATAGAGAGCAGGATGTGGCTACTATCAAGCGGAAGTACTTTGGGAACTCCTTCACCAAAATGATCACACATTTTGCCAAAGAGGAAAACCTGTCCAATGAAGAACTCGATGAGCTTGTTCGCATCATCAAATCCCAAAAGACCAGCTAAAAATTTAAGACTATGATCGAGTATCTCATAAAAGTCTCTTTCATGATAGGTATAGCCTTTACCTTTTACAAGGC
>NZ_JSYF01000423.1:0-1245 GCF_054824225.1 Pontibacter sp. HJ8 | reverse complement strand
TGCCTACTTTAGGTATCAGTTCCCTAATCCTTTACTCCTACTTGATGATCCCGTTTTTTTTACCTTCACCAAAAGCCAATAAGCGCTTACAGGTGAATGCGTTACCTGGCAACTGCTTAAACAAATACCTGAAGCATACCACTCCCCTCTTTGCTGCAACGCTGCTAACTTTTGCCTCCTGTACCCAGAAAGAGGAGGCGTATTCGGCTTCGCAACCGATCAGCGCCGAAAAGTCTGTAGCACCTGCCGCCCTGCCAGACAGCACGGTAAGTCCGGACAGCACGGCAACTGTCTCCTCCGATACGACTGCTGTTGCAGCGCTTCCACCGAAAGCAACTCCTATACCTGCTGATGAGTACCCGGGGCCGGAGCCACTGCCGGGCGCTATACTGCCACACAAACGCATACTGGCTTATTACGGCAATCCGCTCTCCAAACGTATGGGCATACTGGGCGAACTCCCTCCGGAACAAATGCTGCAAAAGCTGGACGAAGAAGTGGCCAAGTGGACCGAAGCCGATTCGCTCACACCGGTGCAGCCAGCCCTGCATGCCATCGTGGTGACGGCGCAGGGACACCCGGGACGGGGTGACAAATACCGGCTGCGGATGACCGATAAAATGATAGAAGATGTACTGGAAATGGCCAAACAACGCGACGCGCTGGTATTTCTCGATGTGCAGGTAGGGCGCAGCACCCTGCCGGAAGAACTGCCCCGCCTGACACAATTTCTGCAGCTGCCCAACGTGCACCTGGGTATAGACGCGGAATTTGCGATGAAAGAGAACGGAGTACCGGGCAAGCGCGTCGGAAGCTTCGACGCCAGCGACATCAACTATGCCACAGAACTACTGGCCAGTATCACAAAGGAATACAACCTTCCGCCCAAACTGCTCATCGTGCACCGCTTCACGCAAGGGATGATCACGAATCACCAGGAAATCAAGCTACGACCCGAGGTACAAGTGGTGATGCACATGGATGGTTGGGGACAGCCAGCGCTCAAGAAGGACACCTATCGCCGGTACATCCAAAAAGAGCCGGTACAGTTTACAGGCTTCAAGGTGTTTTACAAAAATGACCTGCGCAGTAATTCACGCCTCATGACGCCGCAGGAAATCTTATCCCTGACCCCGAAACCGCTCTACATACAATACCAGTAAGGTATAATTTCAGAAAACAGAGAGACAAGCGGTCTTATACCTGAACGCATTTCAGTTTTTGACAGGCGTGTTGTTGACATGT
>NZ_JSYF01000422.1:0-4655 GCF_054824225.1 Pontibacter sp. HJ8 | reverse complement strand
CGCGGCCGTACTGGATGGTAAAAGGTAGCGCAGCACCTCTCTCTTCACGTTTTTACGAAATCACCTGACAGGTGCAGCCTAAACTTTTATGTTTCACTTGGGGCTTAGTGCACAGAGAAGGAAGGATTCGTAGTACACGATTCCATGTCATATCTTCTATCATTTCTATTGAAAGGGAAATGTGGTTTTTTACAACGTTGACATTCTAAGAACGTTATTTACAAAGTGTTACGGGTGAATTTTATCCATCCATAAAAAGCTGCGGTTATGAAAAATCTGGAAAACAAAGTAGCGCTGGTGACCGGTGCGGGACAGGGCATCGGCCGCGCCATCGCGCTAAGGCTGGCAAACGATGGGGCCAAAATTGCGGTGGTCGATCTTACTGAAGAGAAGATGCAGGCTGTTGCGAACGAGATCAAGGCAGCAGGCAGCGGGGCGGTTATTTATAAAGCCGATGTGTCGGACCGCGATCAAGTTTATGCTGCTGTGGAGTATGCCGAGAAGGAACTGGGCGGTTTTGACATCATGGTCAACAATGCGGGCATCGCAAACATCCAGTCCATTGCAGACCTTACACCGGAAGAGGTGGACAAGATCATGAAGGTCAATGTGCAGGGTGTACTATGGGGCATTCAGGCCGCTGCAAAAAAGTTTAAACAGCGCGGGCAGAAAGGCAAGATTATCAGCGCGTCCTCCATTGCCGGGCATGAAGGCTTCGCCCTGCTGGGGATTTATTCGGCCACTAAGTTTGCAGTGCGTGCCCTTACCCAGGCAGCGGCCAAAGAGTTTGCCAGTGATGGCATCACCGTCAATGCGTATTGCCCCGGCGTTGTCGGAACGGATATGTGGGTAGAGATCGACAGGCGGATGGCTGAAATCACAGGAGCACCCATCGGGGAGACGTATAAGAAATACGTGGAAGGCATCGCCCTGGGCCGGGCGGAAACACCCGAAGATGTGGCCGCTTTCGTTTCATTCTTGGCTGGGCCAGATTCAGATTACATGACCGGGCAGGCACCCCTGATAGATGGTGGTCTTGTGTACAGGTAGCATTTCGTGCATTAAATTTATAGTTGATTGACTGATTTTACACGCCCTGAATCCTTTGTTTTAATTTGTGACGCACGCCTGCCGCTACGATCTTAATTAAAACTTCTTCAGCACGGGGCTCCGCTAATTTTACCTCCTCAATTTCTAATGGTTCATCCTCATCGTGTGCTACTCTGGATGCCAATGGAGAGGACTAATTCTGCCTGGTTTTAAATAGTATAGGCTAAAATCAGCCAGTTCTGGTATGATCGGGCAGGGTTTCAGCAGCCTATAGCTTTAAGGTCCGCTGTTAAGCAAGAGGAAGGATTTTATTTCAACAGTAGAAACTAAAAAACAGTATGAATTCACAAGGCCAGCCTAATTTCCTGCTTATAGTAGTGGATGACATGGGGTACTCCGACTGCCAGCCTTTTGGCGGCGAGATCAGCACGCCAAACCTGCAGCAACTGGCAGATAACGGTGCCCGCTTCCGTAATTTTCATACGTCTGCGCTGTGCGCGCCGACCAGGTCCATGCTGCTATCCGGCTGCGACAATCACCACGCCGGGCTGGGCAATATGCCGACAGCGCACGCCACCAACCAATACATGCAGCCCGGCTACGAAGGGTATCTTAACAAAGATGTTCTGACCATTCCTGAAATTCTGAAAGAAGCCGGCTACCATACCTACATGGCAGGTAAATGGCACTTGGGCGAGCTGGAAGGCTTCAGGCCACATGCCAGAGGCTTCGAACGCGCGTTTTCTTTTTTAGGGGGTGGTGTCAGCCACTTTAACGACCAGCGAGCCCTGAGCGAATTTGAGCAGCCGCACACAGAATATTCGGAAGACGGCAAGACGGTGGGAAATCTCCCCGAAGATTTCTACTCATCCGACTTCTACACCGATAAAATGATCCAGTATCTTACGGAGCAGGGGGACGGTAACCCATTTTTTGCTTACCTGGCCTTCACTGCGCCGCACGACCCGCTGCAGGTGCCGGATGGATGGCTGGATAAATACAAAGGCACGTACGATGGCGGGTATGATGCGATCCGGAGCCAGCGCCTGCAGCGTATGAAGGAGCTGGGACTGGTACCCGATGATCTGACTCCAAACGAAGGCAGCGGTGAGTTTAAAAAATGGGATGAGCTCACGGAAGAAGAACAAAGGGAAGCGGCCCGGAGAATGGAAATCTATGCCGCTATGATCGAAAACCTGGACTGGAACCTGGGCCGCTTGTTCACTAAATTGAAAGAACAAAATAAATTCGACGACACCATCATTTTTTTCTTGTCCGACAATGGCGCCAATCCCAAGGAACCCCATTTTTATGCGCCGAATACCAAAGAGTCTATCGCCAGAGAGTATGATAACCGCTTAGAGAATTACGGCAAGATCAACTCGTTTATTTCCATTGGCGGGGCCTGGGCCGAAGTGGCTAATACTCCTTTGTCATACTTCAAGATCACGACCTATGAAGGGGGCACACAAACGCCGCTCATCATATCGGGCAGGCGCATGCATAAACGTGGTGTGGTGACCGATGAAATGCTACACGTGACAGACATCCTGCCTACTATACTCGATTATGCCAATGTCCGGTATCCGAAGGAAAAAGATGTAAAGCCACTTTACGGCACTTCGCTGAAACCCTACCTGCAGGAAGAAACAAAACTGCCGGTGCGAAATGCCTTTGACGTGCTCGGCTATGAAATCACCGAATGCAAAGCCGTGATGAAGGGCGATTGGAAACTGATCTTTATGCCGCCGCCCTATGGCGAAGGGGACGAATGGCATTTGTTCAACCTGAAGGAAGATATCAAAGAAGAAAACAATATGGCCGCGCAATTTCCGGACAAGTTCGACGAACTAAAAGCCGACTGGGAAGCCTACGCGCTTTCGGTGGGTTACATAAAAGCCAACGACGAAAGAGCTGTGGCCAAACTGGGATTTGAAGAATTCTACCGGTTCGATCCAAAGCACCGGATAGATCCTAGAACGGGTATCGGTAAAGCTGCTAAAAATGATGTGGAGCCAACTAATCTGGGGGATTAAACTATAGAAGCATATGTTTGAGATCCTGATCCGCATAGCCGGATTTGTCCTGCCGGTCTTTGTCTTCCTGACGATGCTAAATGTAGGCTTGACCCAGCAGCTGAACGACATTGTAAAGTACCTGCGCAACAGGAAATTCGGCCTGAGGATGTTAGTAGCCAATTTCATTTTAGCGCCACTGCTCATGTGGGGAATGCTGCAAATTTTCACGCTTGATCCATACCTGCGGGTTGGACTTACTATCTTCAGTATTTGCGCTGGTGCGCCTTTCCTAATAAAGCTTACCCAACTCTCGGAGCACGACTTGGCGCTTGGCGCCAGCACCATGATCACCTTGGTATTAGCTACGGTTGCCCTGGTGCCGCTGGTACTGCCCGTGATCGTGCCTCAAATTGATATAGACGGGTGGACGATTGCCTGGACCTTGCTGAAGCAGTTGATATTCCCGATCGTACTGGGCTTGATACTGGCAAAGGTACTGCCCGACCTCGTACATGCCTTGCAGCCATGGGTAGCGAAAATTGGTAACTGGGCTTTGTATGTGATGTTGATTACCACGCTGACGGGCTACTTTCCTGAACTAAAAGAGATAATGGGCCAGGGAGCCATACTGCTAGGTATAGCTTTTATTATGGGCGCTTTCTGCATTGGGTACCTGTTGGGCGGCCGCGACGACAAAGACCATCTGCAGGACATTGGCGCTTTGGGTACGGCACAGCGAAATACGGCCGCCAGTATGATCGTAGCTGCGCAAAATTTCAGCAGTCATCCGGAAGTACTCGTCATCATTACCATCGCCAACACCCTGGGAATTGCCCTGCTGTTAGGAATCGCTAAGTTCTTATCAAAAGATAATAAGGTTAGAATTGTGTTACTCAACCGGAAACTGCCGCAACCAGATACCTGACAGGCTTTAGCTTACAAGTATAGCAAGTAGCAGCTTTATCCAACACAGCATTGTAATACATGAACCTTACTCCGGGAAATAAGAAAGCAGGCAAAGCGATTGAGCCTCCGGAAGATTTGCTTCCGGGGGAAGTGGCGCTGAAGCAAACGGTGGAAGAAAGCCGCTACAAGCAATCGAAAAGGGCAACGCTAAAAGACGATGCCAATGCGGGCCTGACCGTGGCCATGAACGAGATCCCGGACGGAATGGCCTGTGGTCTGCTGGCAGGTGTGAGTCCTATCATGGGTTTGTTCGCGGCTGTCTACGGATGCCTGGTAGGCGGGATTTTCAACAGCTCCAAACTGATGATCATTTCCACCACCAGTGCGGCCGCTTTTCTGTTGTATCAGCTCACGCAGGCTTACCCGGAAGCGCAGCGTGTGGACGCCTTGCTTTTGCTGGTCATTCTCTCCGGCATACTCATGATCCTTATGGGTATGCTGAAGCTCGGAAGCCTGGTGCGGTTTGTTTCTCATTCGGTCATGACGGGTTTTCTTGCGGGCATTTCCATACTCACGATCTTAAGCCAGTTGCCTACGCTTTTTGCTATACCTGCCGAAGGTTCCAACAAGGTGTTGCAAACGATAAACCTGTTTCAGCAGATACACCTCACCAACTGGCAT
>NZ_JSYF01000421.1:0-1373 GCF_054824225.1 Pontibacter sp. HJ8 | reverse complement strand
ATAAATCTGAGTAGTCTTTATATTATCATGTCCAAGCATCTGCTTCACTACCTCCATGGGTACCCCATTCTGCAAGGCTATGGTAGTAGCAAAGGTATGCCTCCCAATATGCACAGTGAGCTTCTTCCTAAACCCTGCCAAGTCCCCTATCTCCTTTAAATAAGCATTAAACTTCTGGTTGGATGGAATAGGCAACAGGTAACCAGAGGCCAACACCTTTTCATGATTTGAGTACTTCTCTAGGATTGCCTTAGCTGGTGGAAGAAGTGGTATGGCACAGGTGTTCCCTGTCTTCTGGCGCTCAGTGAATATCCACTCCTTCCCATCTATCCCAATGCCAATATTCTTCTTAGTTAGATGCTTAGCATCAATAAAGGCTAGGCCTGTGTAACAGGTAAAGAGAAACATATCCTTCACTATCTCCAGTCTCTGTACATTGAACTGAGTAGCTTCCAAGGTTTTCAATTCCCCTTCATTTAAAGGGAGCCTGATGACCTTCTCCTTGCTCATGGAGTGTAAGAGGAATGGGTCTTTTTGGATGTAATCATACTTTAGTGCTATCTTCACTGACTTCTTTACCCGCTGTATATGCTTGATGGCACCATTCTGTCTGCACTTGCCTTTGGTCTTCAGGTAAAGCTCAAAGTCAGCGATAAACCTGTAGGATAGATCTTTCAGCCTGAAGTCCTGCAACTTGTATTCTTCTTCCAGAAAGGTAACAAGATGGTTCTCTGTGGCCCTGTAGGCGTTGTAACAGCTCAGGCTATACTCCACTCCTATCTTGGCATGTACATCTCTCACAAGCTTGGAAAACACATCCAGTAAGGCTGGCTGCTTTTCTTCTATACCCAGAACTCCATTCTTTATAGCTATCAGGTCTACGTCTTTACCTGCTTCCATAAGCTTATTATAATGCTGCTTAGCCTTTAGTTTAAACAGGTCTATGGTATCGTTGATGGCTTTGGCCAGGTCTGATTTACCCTTTACCTTTCCTTTCGAAGTATCCCATTGGTGAGGCTTAATAAAGTGCTTAGTGGCTATCTCAGTATTCTTACCATTGATTGTAATTCTAATGATAACAGGTACTTCTCCCAGTTTATTGGGCTTGTTTCTCCTGACCATCGCCAAGAGGGTAAATGTGTGCTGTGTCTTCATGGTTTTTGCTCTTTAAGAAGACCATCAGAATACAAGTTACACCATTATAAAACACACTTAATCAATAACTTACAAGCTAAATCGTGACCTAATTCATCTTAGCTTTTCAGGTCACTGAATTACTCACTGGGAAATAGATACTCAAGGGTATAAACAGCCTCTGAAAACAAAAAAGCCCCATTCAGTTAAGAATAGAGCTTTTGAAGTGCGCGCGGGGA
>NZ_JSYF01000420.1:0-620 GCF_054824225.1 Pontibacter sp. HJ8 | reverse complement strand
GCGTCAGAGTTTGGCTGTCCTTCCACATGCGTTGCACCACCAAATGCATTCTGCCTTGTATCCCCCAGAGTGCCCATCAGATCAGTTAGTGTCTTACTTTCTGCAAAGTCATTACGGCCATTGTAGATAGACCACCAGTTGCTAGGAAAGTTGCCTCCAGGATAGTTCACATCAAAATTCTCTGCATTTGTAGCGATTACGCCAGCCGGGTGATTGAGTGCAGAACTAAATTGTGTTGCTGCATAACCTCCAGCTGCCGGATAAACCTTGGAAAGCTGTAGTGCCATCATCATTCTGATTGAATTGGCAGCTTTTTTCCATGAGCTTACATCACCGTTATAGATTACATCACCGGTAATCTGGGATGTATTGTCCATTGCATTTACTGCATCTTCAAGCGTTGCGATCATACCTTTGTAGATCTCTTCCTGACGGTCGTACTTTGGTGTTGGATCACCTTTCAAAGCTTCACTGTAAGGCACATCTCCCCATCTGTCCGTAATTGTCCAGAAAATATACTGTTGCATAATTCTGGCCACTTGGGTCATATTGTTATTTGTGTTCCTATCTATGATGTCCTGAAGGTCCATCAGAACACCGGAGTAATTTCCAGTGAAATC